>JAEDKN010000019.1 GCA_016295795.1 Bacilli bacterium | reverse complement strand
CTGCATATTTTTTGATTCCATATATTATTTGGATAATTTTTGCTGGGTATTTGAACCTTTCAATAGCAATTTTAAATTGAAAACGGAATAATAAATAAAAGTTATGTTAAATATAAGTAAAAAACATCAAAAAAAGTGTAAAAACACTTTAAATAGAATTAATAATTATGTTATAATAAATAACGACTAAAGGAAGGAGCAAAAAACATGAAATATGTATACTTATTCAGTGAAGGTAATGCTGATATGAGAAACCTTCTTGGTGGTAAAGGGGCTAATTTAGCAGAAATGACTAATTTAGGACTTCCAGTACCTCAAGGTTTCACAATTACTACTGAGGCTTGTACTCAATATTATGAAGATGGTAGAGAAATCAATGAAGAAATTCAATCTCAGATTAACGAGTACATTGAAAAAATGGAAGAAATTACAGGAAAGAAATTTGGAGACAAAGAAAATCCATTATTAGTTTCTGTACGTTCAGGAGCTAGAGCATCTATGCCTGGTATGATGGATACTATTCTTAATCTAGGTCTTAATGAAGATGTTGTTAATGTAATAGCTGAAAAATCAAATAATCCACGTTGGGCTTGGGATTGCTACAGAAGATTTATACAAATGTACTCTGATGTAGTTATGGAAGTTGGTAAGAAATATTTTGAACAACTTATCGATGAGATGAAGGCTAGAAAGGGAGTTACTCAAGATATTGAACTTGATGCTGATGACTTGAAAGAATTAGCTAATGAATTTAAAGCTGAATATAAGGAAAAAATCGGTACTGATTTCCCAGATGATCCAAAAGAGCAATTAATGGGTGCTATCAAAGCTGTATTTAGATCATGGGATAATCCAAGAGCAAATGTTTATAGAAGAGATAATGATATTCCTTATTCATGGGGAACTGCTGTAAACGTTCAATCTATGGCATTTGGTAATATGGGAGATGACTGTGGTACTGGTGTTGCATTTACTCGTGATCCAGCGACAGGAGAAAAAGGGTTGTTTGGTGAATTCTTAACAAATGCACAAGGAGAAGACGTTGTTGCTGGTGTTCGTACACCAATGAAGATTACTGAGATGGCTGATAAATTCCCAGAAGCATTTGAAGAGTTCAAACAAGTATGTGAAAAACTAGAATCTCATTATAGAGATATGCAAGATATGGAATTTACTGTTGAACATGGTAAACTTTATATGTTACAAACAAGGAATGGTAAGAGAACTGCTCAAGCTGCATTAAAGATTGCATGTGACTTGGTAGATGAAGGTATGCGTACTGAGGAAGAAGCTGTTGCTATGATTGATCCTCGTAACTTGGATACTTTACTACATCCACAATTTGATGCTGCTGCACTTAAAAAGGCTGTACCTGCTGGTAAAGGTTTAGGAGCATCTCCAGGAGCTGCTTGTGGTAAAATTGTGTTTACTGCAGAAGATGCTGAAGAGTGGAATGCTAGAGGAGAAAAAGTTGTACTTGTTAGACTTGAAACATCTCCAGAGGATATTACTGGTATGAAAGCTTCTCAAGGTATTTTAACAGTTCGTGGGGGAATGACTTCACATGCTGCAGTTGTTGCTCGTGGTATGGGTACTTGTTGCGTATCTGGATGTGGAGATATCGCAATGGATGAAGAAAACAAGAAGTTTACTCTTGCTGGTAAAACTTATCATGAAGGAGATTATATCTCAATTGATGGTTCTACAGGTAATATATATGATGGAATTATTCCTACAGTTGATGCAACAATTGCTGGAGAATTTGGTAGAGTTATGGAATGGGCTGACAAGTTCAGAACATTAAAAGTTAGAACTAATGCTGATACGCCAGCTGATGCTAGAAAAGCTAAAGAACTTGGTGCAGAAGGAATTGGTCTTTGTCGTACAGAGCATATGTTCTTTGAAGCAGATAGAATTGCTGCATTTAGAGAGATGATTTGTGCTGACACAGTTGAAGAAAGAGAAGCTGCACTTGATAAGATTTTACCTTATCAACAAAGCGATTTTGAAAAATTATATGAAGCATTAGAAGGATATCCAGTTACAATCAGATTCTTGGATCCACCTCTACATGAGTTTGTTCCAACAGAGGAAGCTGATATTAAGAAACTTGCTGATGCTCAAGGTAAGAGTGTTGAATATATTAAAAATCTAATTGCTTCACTTCATGAATTTAATCCAATGATGGGGCATAGAGGATGTCGTTTAGCTGTTACTTATCCAGAAATAGCTAGAATGCAAACAAAAGCTGTAATTCGTGCTGCAATAAATGTAAAGAAGGCTCATCCTGATTGGAATATTAAACCAGAAATAATGATTCCACTTGTTTGTGAAGTAAAAGAATTAAAATATGTTAAGAATATAGTAGTTGAAACTGCAGATGAAGAAATTAAAGCTGCTAATGTTGAATTAGAATATGAAGTTGGTACTATGATTGAAATACCTAGAGCTGCACTTACAGCTGATGAGATAGCTAAAGATGCTGATTTCTTCTGCTTCGGAACAAATGATTTAACTCAAATGACATTTGGATTCTCAAGAGATGATGCTGGTAAGTTCTTAAATTCTTACTATGATACTAAGATTTTTGAAAATGATCCATTTGCTAAACTTGATCAAGATGGTGTTGGTAAGTTGATGGAAACAGCTGTAAAACTTGGAAAACCAGTTAATCCTAAATTACATATTGGTATTTGTGGAGAACATGGTGGGGATCCTTCAAGTGTTGAATTCTGTCATAAAATTGGACTTGATTATGTATCTTGTTCACCATTTAGAGTTCCAATAGCAAGACTTGCTGCTGCACAAGCTGCGATTGCAAATAAATAAAATATGAAATAATTAAATTAATAAAAGCCGCAATAAAATGCGTCTTTTTTAATTATGCAAAGAGGTAACTAAAGTATTTAAAAAACTATATATTTCTGTTATAATTATATAGGTGATAACATGAAGGCAATTTGTATAGGACAAGCAACTTATGATATTACTCTTCCAGTAGATAAGTTTCCGACGGAAAATGGAAAAATGAAAATTAATAAGAAAATAGAGTGTGGTGGAGGAAGTGCCTCCAATGCTGCATACTTACTGTCTTCTTGGGGTTGCGATGTTTATTTTTCTGGTGTTGTTGGAAAAGATTATTATGGTAATATGATACTTGATGAGTTTGATAAGGTTGGAGTGAATAAAAAATATATTCAAATCAAGAATGATTTTGATACTCCTTCTAGTTATATAATAAGTAACTATAATACATCAGATAGAAGTATTATTACAGTTAGAGATAAGTCTATGAACTTTATTGATGATATATCCATAGATGATAAATTTGATGTTATTTATTTAGATGGATATGAAAATAACCTAGCTAAAAAAGTAATTCAAAATAATCCTGATGCTATAAAGATTATTGATGCTGGAGGAGTAAAAGATGGAATTATAGAATTATGTAATATGGTTGATTATATTGTCTGTTCTAAAGATTTTGCTTGTGAATATACTGATGTAGAAATAAATTGTGAAGATTTAGATTCTATTATTGAAGCATACAAAATTTTAAGTGAGAAGTTTTCTGCCAAAATAATTATTACTTTAGGAGAATACGGAAGCTTTACTTACTCTGATGGATATCATTTAACACCTTCTATAAAAGTAAATGCTATCGATACTACTGGAGCAGGGGATATATACCATGCGGCTTTTATTTATTTTATGTTTCATGAATATAATATTTTGCAGTCTATGAGATTAGCTAATATTACTGCGGCATTATCTACAGAAAAAATAGGTAGTAGAGATTCTATTGTTTTATTAGAAGAAGTGTTGAGAAAAAATGACGATGTTTTACAATAATACTCCACAACTTGATTTACATGGTGAAACGAGGGATAGTGCAAGGATATTGGTTAATGAATTTATAGAAGATAATTATAAGTTAAAACATGATAAATTATTAATAATACATGGTATCGGTAGTGGTATTTTAAAAAAAGAGGTTCATGAAGTTCTAAAGAAAAATAAAAAAGTCAAGAGATATAAATTAGATAATTTTAACAGTGGTTGTACAATAGTTGAGATAGATGTCTCATATTGACAAAAATAGTCACGAGTGCTATAATATAGGCCAAATGTGAGGGGGAATTGATTTATGTACGATGAAGAAGAAAAGAAAAGTTTTCCATTAAAGGATTTCTTACTTAAATTAATATTAATAATAATATTTGTATTACTATTAGTATGGTTATTGCCTAAAACTGATTTAACTGGATTAAATAATAGGATATTTAATGAAAATTTAAATGAGATGAAAGAGTCGGCAATCAGCTATTTTACAACGGATAGATTACCTCAAAAAGAAGGGGATTCTGTCACTTTAACATTACAAGAAATGTTAGATATGAAACTACTTTTACCATTTACAGATAAGAATGGTAAATCTTGTGATACAAATAATTCTTACGTTACGCTAACAAAAAAAGAAAACGAATATGAAATGAAAGTAAATCTAAAATGTAGTGATCAAGAGGATTATGTTATTGTTCATTTGGGATGTTATTCATATTGTGAGCAAGCCATATGTGAAAAAGAAGAAGAAAAAGTTGTAAATGAGGTTTCAAATAATAAACCAGTAGTAAGTGGAGAAGGTGCTCCTTCGTGTGTTCTAACTATATCTAGTGGTAAAAAAGGTGAAAATGGTTGGTATATCGGAAATGTTACTGTTAAATTCAAATCTAAGAAAACAACAACTAGTGGAGCAACTATTACATCTTATGGAATAGGAACAAGTGAAATTTATAATAAAGAGAACTCTTATACAATTACAAAAGATGGAACAACAAAAATTTATGGATATGTTAAAGATTCTAATGGTAAAAAGGCAGTATGTAGCATTACTGTAAAGAAAGATACAAAAAAACCAGATTGTAGTTTGGCAGTTTTATCTGGAACAAAGAATTCTGATGGAAACTATATTAGTAATGTAAAAGTAGGATTTAACAGTAAAACTGATTCAACTAGTGGAATTAGTGCTTATGGTGTTACTACTTCGAATAAAGCAACTTACAATTCTAAAACAAATTATACAGTTACAAAGAATGGAACAACTAAAGTTTATGGATATGTTAAAGATAAAGCAGGAAATAAAGCTGTTTGCGATATATCTGTTAAAAAAGTAGAAGTTTCACAAGATAAATATTCTGAACCATCTTGTTCTCTTGAAGTTACATCTGGAACAATGGGAGATAACAATTGGTATACAAGTAATGTTGTAATAGGATTTAAATCTAAGGAGACAACAAACGGAGCAACTATTACATCTTATGGAATAGGAACAAGTCCAACATATAATAACAATAAATCTTATACTTTATCTAAAGATGGAACAAAAACTATTTATGGATATGTTAAAGATTCAAAGGGAAATATAGCTGTATGTAGTATTTATGTAAAAAGAGATGCTACTAAACCAAATTGTAGTTTAGCGGTACAAAGCGGTACTTATGAAGATGGTCGTTATATTTCTGATGTGGTAGTAGGATTTAAATCTAAATCTGATGCTACTAGTGGAATGAATTCATTTGGATTAGGTAAATCGGTAACTTATAAAAATAATACAACATATAAAATTACTACCGATGGTACTCATACAATAAATGGATATGTAAAAGATAATGCTGGTAACACAAATGTATGTAGTATTAAAGTGGTAAAAAAAGATTTGGTTTACGAGTATGAATATAAGAAAACTTGGGATGATGAATATAGTTCATGGAGTGATTGGACTACAGCTACTTATGATCCTTCAAATCCTCCTAAATTTGGTACAACTGATACTAAAGTAACTGAAGATTTAGGAAGCACTAAAGAATTTGAAAAATATGTATATTCTGTAGGGGCACCAATATATGGTACTGTTATAGAAAAAATAGGTAGCACAACAGAAAAAGTATGTAGTGGTTATGATTATTATAGAACTAGTACAACTTCAACTACAACTTATGCTGTAAAAACAGGAAGTAATGATGGTTGGACATATTTAAAGACTATATCTAAAAAGGAAAAACCAAAAGATACATTAACTACAAAATATGTATACGCTGGTACTGATTGGTCTGATTGTGATAATACTTGTAGTTCTAGTCCTTATAAGTTATTCAAAGTTTACACAAGACAAGTAGGAACTTTAACTGCAAGTGATACTGTAACTTTATCTACGGGAGTTAGTGTAAAATGTAGTTCTTATGAAACTAAGACAACTTATGTATTTAATGAATCATTTACAGTAATAGGTTATGAAGAAAAAAGAACAGCTCAGTACAAAACTGTATATAAATATAGATATAAGACAAGAAAATTAATTAGAGAAGCTGGTTCAGATATAAAATGGAGTACAACAATTAATGATTCTAGTTTAATTAATAATGGTTATAAAATGACCGGAAATAAAAGAGTACAAGGGTAGGTGTATAATATGAAGACAACTGATATTAAAGGTGTTATAGCGATAGAAGCAGATGGCAAATATAAAACTTTGTATATTGATTATAATGATGGTAGAACGGAAAAAGTTGAATATTCTCCTGAATATGGACAAAAAATAATAGATTTTCTTGAAGCTAATGGGATTTCTACTGAAAATAATCCTAATATTATGGTTGAAGCAAGAGAAAACGGACTTTTGTATTCGTTTGATGAGGAAAAAGATAAAGATATAGTAGAAAAAATTGAACAAGAATATCAAAACAATTTAGAAGAAGACGAATCTCTTGCGGTAGAGAAGAACATTAAAGGGAAAAAAGTGGCAAGAGGTGTCTTAGCAGGAGTAGGAGCTGCAGCAGTTCTTGCAGGAGTTGGTGCAGGTGTTGCATCTTGTACAAAACAAAATCAAAATGGAAAAAAATCTAATGTTGATTTTGATACTGCATCTTTTGATGAACTAATGAAGGCAATGCCTACAGATAGTGAGAAAAGAATTTTTTGTCAAAATATTTATGATGTTACCGAAAAATTAAATGCCAATTGTTTGGATAAAGAAATCTTTGCTTTAGAAGCAGATGGTGATGCAGTACTACAATTTAATTATGATGAAGTTATAGCTGCTAAATTGGTTTTAAATGACTATACTGTAGAGGAATTATCAGAAATATTAGATGGTGAAGGAATAGAAGCAATATTTGGAAAAGATGCAAATGTAAATGAACAATACATAATGAATCTTTATCAAAAGTTTGCTACTAAATTAGGAATTTATTCAATGAATGCAAAAGAAGCCAGTGGTGTTTCTCTTCTAATTGAAAATGAAGGAAATAGGGAATGGTTCGAACAAGTTGAAAATTCAATAGTATCATTTAATAAAAGTCCTAGTTTAGGAGCTTCTGATAAAGTAATTAGAAATTTTGCTTATTTCTATTCTCATGGTGTAAATGGTGTTGATAATATTGAAAATGATGAAGCAACAATAAATTGCGTTAAAAATTTAGCTCTTCAGATGGTTAGAGGTTATTATGATGCTAATGTTGAAGAAGGATATAATCAGTATTTAACTGTTTATTATGAGCCTGATGATTTTGATAGCAAATATAGAACTAATAATGCTTCTCAAGTTCAAAAAGGTGAAACTTTGTTATATTACATAAATTTAGCTGAAACTGGTAAATGTAGTATTTCAACTGTTCAAAGCCATATTTCAAATCTTTTAGATAAAGCGGCAAGGGCACAGGATTCCGAACAAAATTATGACAGTTTATTAAGAAACAAACTTGCTGAAGCTGTTTTAGATGCTGGTGATACTGAACTTGCTAATAAAGTAATGACAGAGGGAGTAACTCCTAAAGTAGAAAAGGAATTTGAAAATGGTAGTAAGGCTTCTAGAAATGCTTTGAAAAAATATAAGGATGCAATTAGTGTATCTGATAATATGCCAACACTAGAACAAATAAAAAATGCAGCAGATAGAGAATTAGGTGTTTATGAAGAAGTAAAAGATGATGTTCTTTATAATAACAGAATCAGAGGCTTAGAAAAAATTGATTCAAAAGATTCTCCTATAGTTACTAAAGAAGAATGGAATAAGATGTCTTCTGAAGAAAAATTAGCGTTTGCTAAAAAGAATGGAATAGTTCAAAGTACTACAACTAAAACAACTTCAAGTAAAGTATCTTATAATGATTTAAGCGATGCTGAGAAGAAAGAAGCAGATAAGCAAAAAGAACAACTTAATTACGAAGTAGATGGTTATACATTTTCTACAGTAGAACAAAAGGAAGCATACATGAAGGGAAAAGCTGATGGTGTTGCTTATACAACAGAGAAGAATGCTTATAAAAGCGATCCTATTTATAATAAAGTAAATCCGGATGCTGTTTCAGTAGTTCCAACTTATGGTAAATTGTACGATACTGCTAAAGCAGAAAAAGCATTTAATGATAAAGAAATAACAATAAATGATCCTCAAATTCAAAAGAGATTAGAAAATGATATTGAGAAGTATAAAACTCAAAACAATGTTACTTCTTCAAATCTTGTTAATTCATATAAATTAGGCTGGGTAAAAGGTGTTAAAGATGCCTTAGAGGAAGCACAAAAGAATGGTTTAATTGAAAGAGAAAAAGCTGAAAGATTGTACGAGGAAGCAAAAAAAGCTGCTGAAGAAAAGAACAATAATCAAAATGATGTGCCTATAGTAGAAGAAAGTCCAACTAATGATAATAATAATACTACAGCTGAACAAGATATTCCTGTTTATGATGAAAACGAGGATTCATATTTAGCTGGTCCAGTAGGTTCAGATGATGGTAGAGATGAATATTATGATGAAAATTTTGAAGGAACTGATACTCGAACCTATGTGGCAAGTACTTCTCCTGATACTTATGATGCAGAAGTTACAACAAGTGATATCGATTTAGATAAATATGTGGCTCTAGCTATGGATGCAGTTAATGAATATTTAGAACAAGCTAATTCTAACGAAAAAGTTTTGGTTAAATAATTTAAATAGATTATAGGAAACTATAATCTTTTTTCTTGCAACAATTTATGATAAAATAAAACATGGTGATATAAATGAAACAATCTAATATAAGAAACTTTTGTATAATTGCTCATATTGATCACGGTAAAAGTACTTTAGCTGATAGAATATTGGAAGTAACTAATGCGGTAAGTAAAAGAGAAGCTAAAGCTCAACTATTAGATAGTATGGATATTGAAAGGGAACGTGGTATTACAATAAAACTTAATACTGCATCATTAAAATACACATATAATAATGAAGAATATTTGTTAAATCTTATAGATACCCCAGGACATGTTGATTTTTCGTATGAAGTTTCAAGAAGTCTTGCAGCATGTGAAGGCGCAATATTAGTGGTTGATGCTGCCCAAGGAATAGAAGCTCAAACCTTAGCTAATCTATATCTTGCTTTAGAAAACAACTTAACAATAATTCCAGTTATAAATAAAATTGATTTACCGAATGCAGATGTTGAAAAGGTAAAACAAGAACTAATAGATTTAATTGGATTTGATGAAAATGAAATGATTTTAACTAGTGCTAAAACAGGAGTAGGAGTTGAAGAATTGGTTGATGCTATAGTTGAAAGGATTCCTGCACCAAGTGGAAATTGTCAAGATAATTTACAGGCATTAATATTTGATAGTGTGTTTGATTCTTATAAAGGGGTAATTGCCTCTGTTAGAATTGTCTCTGGAACATTAAAAGTAGGAGATAAGATTCGTCTTATGCAGACAGGGGCTGTATACGATGTTACTGAACTTATGATAAATACTCCAAAAGAGGTTCCAAAAGAGGCTTTGTACGCAGGAGAGGTTGGATTTGTTGTTGCTAGTATAAAGAATATAAGTGATATAAATGTTGGTGATACTATTACATTAGATAATAAACCTGCAACAAAGCCTCTTGAGGGATATAAACCTATGAAATCTATGGTGTTTTGTGGACTTTATCCTATCGAGTCTACTAAATTTGAAGAGCTTAGAGACGCATTAAATAAACTAAAATTAAATGACGCTTCACTCATATTCGAACCAGAAACTTCAACTGCTTTAGGATTTGGATTTAGATGTGGATTTTTAGGTCTTTTACATTTAGACATAATAAAAGAAAGAATTACTAGGGAATTTGGAATAGATTTGATCACTACCGCACCTTCTGTTATTTATGAAGTTCTGCTTACTAATAAACAGGTAATTATGGTTGATTCTCCAAATAAACTTCCTGATGTTTCAACTATATCTGAAATAAGAGAGCCATACATCAAAACAAGCATTTTTACTCCTAGTGAGTTTATTGGACCAATAATGGAATTGTGTCAGGATAAAAGAGGTAATTATGTAAGTATGGAATATATTAATCCTACGAGGGTGAACATTCACTACGAATTACCATTGTCAGAGATAGTGTATGATTTTTTTGATAAGCTAAAATCTTATACAAAAGGATATGCATCTTTTGATTATGATTTGATCGGTTATAGACCTAGTAAATTAGTTAAAATGGATATACTTCTTAATGGAGAGGTGATAGATGCATTAAGTGTTATAGTTCATAAAGATTTTGCATATCTTAGGGGTAAGAGCGTTGTTGAACAGTTAAAAAAGACTATTCCACGTCAAATGTTTGAAATTCCAATACAAGCGGCTTTGGGTAATCATGTAATTGCAAGGAGTACAGTTAAAGCATTAAGAAAAGACGTTTTGGCTAAATGCTATGGTGGAGATATAACTAGGAAAAGGAAACTTCTAGAGAAACAAAAAGAAGGTAAAAAGAGAATGAAACAAGTTGGAAGTGTTGAACTTCCTCAGGAAGCATTTATGAGTGTATTAAGTATGGATAAGGAGAATTAGTATGAGAATGACAGAAGAATTATTAAGAGAAATTGCAGAGGAATATTGTTTATCATATATTCCGCTAGGTGAACTTGCAAGAAAACATGATTTTTCTAAAACCACATTAGTAAGATATTTTGAGGGGAATTGTTCAATAAAATTATCTCCTATATTGCAACAACTTGTAGATGAGAGAAAAAGAGAAAATTGGATAGAAGGTAAATCGACTAGTGGAAATTTAGGAAACAAGAAATTTAGTGAAGAACAAATTGTATCGTTCGCAACTTATATGATAGAAAATAATCTTACATTAAATGATTTATCATCTACTTTGGATGTGAGTGCATCTGGACTTTACGGAATGTTTAATAAAGACGTTTTAGGAGAAGAACTTTATAAAGAACTTCAAGATCACTACGCAGGAAACAAACAAAATGCTCCTAGAAGGAGATAAATATATTAATTATGAAATCTGCATATATACATATTCCTTTTTGTAAAAATATTTGTTCTTATTGTGATTTTTGTAAGATGTTTTATAATGAAAAATTAGTTTATAATTATCTAGATAGTTTGGAAAACGAAATTATTTCAAAATATAAAGGAGAGTTATTAAAAACATTATATATAGGAGGAGGTACACCATCTTGCCTAAATTTATCTCAATTAGAAAAACTTTTCTCTATTACTAACAAATTTAATTTAGATAATGATTATGAATTTACTATAGAATTAAATATATCTGATATAACAAAAGAAAAATTACTTTTAATTAAAGAAAATAGAGTTAATCGCTTAAGTATAGGAATAGAAACTATTAATGATAAGTTCTTTACTCTTATAAATAGATATAATAATAAAAAAGATATTATAGAAAAAATAGACCTATGTAAAAAATATTTTACAAATATAAATATAGACTTAATGTATGCTTTTCCGGGAGAGGTTATGAAAGACTTAAAAAACGATCTGGACTTTTTTAGAAAGTTGGATGTTAATCATATATCCATATATTCTTTGATACTTGAGAAGAATACAAAACTTTATATAGATAAAGTAAAGCCAATATCAGATGTTCTTGAATCAAATATGTATTACTATATTATAGATTATCTAACTAATATAGGATATAATCACTATGAAATAAGTAATTTTTCTAAGGTAGGTTATGAATCTTTACATAACTTAAATTATTGGAATAATGAGTATTATTATGGGTTTGGACTGGGTGCTTCAGGATATATTGATGATTTAAGATATTCTAATACTAGGAGTATTAACAATTATATTTTGGGAAAATATCTATTAGAAAGCGATTATATAGATAAAAAGACTAAAATGGAAGAAGAACTCATATGTGGACTTCGTAAAACAAATGGAATTTCTAAAAAAAGATTTAGAGAAAAGTTTGAATGTGATATTAGAGATGTATTTGATATAGATTCTTTGATAAATAAAAACGAATTAATAGAAGAAGAGGATAAAATATACATTCCTCATGATAAATTGTATATATCAAATAATATTTTAGTAAATTTTATATTAGATTGATTGTAAACGTTTGTTTGATGTGATATAATTATTATAGTAGTGGAGGTAATATGAATAAAGTAGAGAAGTTTGAGAATGAATTAGAATATATTAAAAACGAGATTTTTAAGGCAGATATATGTTACTTAATAGATGGACTTCCTGATTATTTTTTTGAGGTTCCAGCATCTTCTACAGGAAAATATCATCCCAAATATGCTTTGGGAGAAGGAGGGCTTTTAAGACATACTAAAGCTGCGGTTAGAATTGCTTATGAACTATTATCTGATCCTCTGATAGGGAATAAATATACAGAAGAAGAAAAAGAACTTATGATTATGGGACTTATGATACATGACGGATTAAAAAGTGGAAAAGAAAAAAGTCAATATACTAAAGTAGAACATCCTCTACTTGTAGTAGATTATATAAAAGAAAACAGAAAAAATCTTGGAATGAGTGATGAGAACTTAAATTTTTTATGTGATGTTATCGCATCACATATGGGAGTTTGGAATAAGGACTTTGATGGTAATGAGGTTTTGCCTATTCCCAAGACTAAATATCAGAATTTTGTGCATATGTGCGATTATTTAGCCAGTAGAAAGTCAATTATATTAGAATTTGATGAAGATAATAATATCATCGGTTAGGAGAATATATGTCAAAGTGGGATGTAGATTATATTAATTTATGTAAAAAAATATTGAGTGAAGGTAAAAAGGTAAAAAATAGAACAGGTATTGATTCTATAAAGATACCTTCCTATCATATACAGTTTAATCTTCAGGAGGAATTTCCAGTTCTTACTACTAAAAAGCTGTATTTTAGACAAGCTATACTTGAAATGCTTTGGATTTATCAAGCACAGTCTAATGATGTTAGGTGGTTACAGGAACGCAATGTTCATATTTGGGATGAATGGGAAATAGATGAAAACGGAATTTGGGAAGCAGAGCAACTAATCTTTGAGGATGGTAAACCTAAAAAGATTTCTGTAAAGAAAGAATTTCCAAAAGAGTATGCACACACTATTGGTACTGCATATGGATATATAGTAAACAAATTTCATATGACAGAAAATCTAATTAATACTTTAAAACAAAATAAAACAGATAGAAGAATGGTAATAAGCCTTTGGCAAAATGATTATTTAGATACTGCGGTTTTACCTTCTTGTGTGTGGAGTAGTGAATGGGATGTTACAGATGGATATCTTAACTTGTGGGTTCATCAAAGAAGTTGTGATGTTCCATTAGGTCTTCCTTTTAATGTTACTCAGTACGCAACACTATTGTGTTTGATTGCTAAAGTAACGAATTTAAAACCAGGAGTTATTGATTGGAGTATAAAAGATGCACATATATATGAAAATCAAATATATGGTATAAAAGAACAAATAGAAAGATTTGATAAAAAAGGACATTTGAAAGCACCGACTTTATGGATTAATCCAGAAATTGATGATTTCTTTAAATTTGATAATTCAAAAGATTTAAAAGATATAAGAATAGAAAATTATGAAGATATGGGACCAATTCATTTTGATATAGCGAGGTAATATATGTTAACACTTATAGTTGCGATAGGAAAAAATAATGAAATAGGAAAAGATAATAAACTTCTTTGGAATATACCTGAGGATTTAAAATTCTTTAAAGAAAAAACAACCGGCAAAACGATTGTAATGGGAAGTAACACTTTTTATTCTCTACCTGGACTATTACCTAATAGACATCATATAGTGTTAACTTTAGATGATTATAAATTTCCTGATGAAGTAGAGGTTTACAATGATTTTGATAAACTTTTAAAAGATTTAAAAAATAAAAACGAAGAAATATATATAATAGGTGGTGCGGCAATATATAAATTATTCATAGACTATGTAGATAAGATGTATATAACAGAAATAGATAAGGAATATGATGCAGATAAATTTTTCCCTGAAATAAACTATAAATATTGGAATAGGAAGGTTTTATCTAATCTAGAATATAATGGTATAAAATATAGTCATGTCGAATACATAAGAAGGGGGTTGAAAAAGTGAAGGGTAAACTAATAGTTATAGAAGGTACTGATTGTAGTGGTAAACAAACTCAAACTGAGTTATTGCAAACAAGATTAAAAGATTTGGGACATAATTGCATAAGAATAGATTTTCCAAGATATGACACTCCTACAGGGAAGATAGTTGGAGGCCCATACTTGGGAAAGCCAGAGCTTTGTGAATCTTATTTTAAAGAGGGCGCAGTAAACGTTGATCCCAAGATTGCTTCTTTATATTTTGCTGCAGATAGAAAATACTCAATTGGACTTGTAAATGAATATTTAGAAAAAGGTTATTATGTTATTTTAGATAGATATACTACTTCTAATTTGGCACATCAGGGAAGTAAAATATTAGATAAAGATGAAAGATTTAATATGTATCAATGGATAGATAAGTTAGAGTATTGGTTATTAGAACTTCCTAAACCTGATGTTACAATATTTCTTCATATGCCATATGAGTATTCTCTTGAATTAAAGAAAAATAGAAAGAATTTAGATGAACATGAAAAAAGTGAATTTCATCTTAGACATGCCGAGGCTTGTTATTTGGAATTAAGGGAACTATATAATTGGGAATATATAAATTGTATAAGCGATGGTTCAATAAGAAGCGTAGAAGATATTAATGATGAAATACTAAATAAAATTTTAGAAAATTAAAAAAGCGTTAATAAACGCTTTTTTTATTCAAAATATGGTTTCTCATTTGGGTGAGAATTTAAATCATATATATTAACATTTGAATCTTGAACGGGTTGTTCTCTAAAATATGATTCTACTGGATCTACTTTTATATTGTCTATTTTAGCTTCGTTTAGAATAATATTTTCTTTTGGATCAACATCTATAACTTCTAAATTATCTGTAGGGGACTCATCTATAACTTCTACAGAAGCCTCTTCGGATACAGATTCAGATTTTAATGAATCATTACCATTTGTCGATTCAAATTTTTTTCTCAAACTTTTTATTTCTAGATCAACCTCAATAAGTTTGAAAATCTCGCTGAAAGTTGTATCACCATTTATTATTTTTTCTAATCCATCAGCTAATAATGTTGTTACGTCTTCTGTGTATACTAGTTTATTTAATTCTTCTTTTGTTGTATTAGGATTAGCTATAGAGCTTCTTAATGAATCATTAATATATAAAACTTCTTGTATTGCAATTCTTCCGTGATATCCTTCTGTGCAATCATCACATTTTCCCACATCATATACTTCATCAATTTCTTTATGTAATACAAATCTAAAAATTTCTTTTTCATATTCTGTGGTTTTTCTCTTTACACGACATTTTGGACAAAGCCTTCTTGCAAGTTTTTGTGAAATTATACCGGTTAATGCACTCGATAATAAATACCTTTCAACATCCATATCTAATAATCTTTCAATAGTACTAAGAGAGTTATTAGTATGTAGTGTAGATAAAACTAAGTGACCGGTAATCGATGCACGAACTGCGATTTGTGCTGTTTCAGAATCACGAATTTCTCCTATAAGAATAATGTTAGGGTCTTGTCTTAATATAGAACGTAATACATTTGCGAATGTAAGACCAATTTCACTATTAACTTGAACTTGATTTACTCCTTCTATATTCATCTCTATGGGATCTTCAACTGTTATTATATTTACGTTTTCTTTATTTAATTCTTGAAGAATAGAATAGGTTGTAGTAGATTTACCAGAACCGGTCGCACCTGTTACTAATATTATTCCGTTAGGTACATTAATCATTTTTTTAAGCAATTCTAGATTGGGCTTCGAAAAACCTAATGATGCTATTCCAGATAAACTTTTAGAATAATCAAGAATACGAATAACTACTTTTTCTCCTTCGTTTGTAGGAAGAACAGAAACACGCATATCTAAATCTCTTCCTTCTATTCTACCTTTTATCGCACCATCTTGAGGAAGTCTGGTTTCTGTAATATTCATATTTGAAATTAGTTTTACTCTAGTGATTAAATTTCTTTCATATGACTTAGGAATTATGGTATGATCTCTAAGCTCTCCATCTATACGCATGCGAATTAATAAGTATTCTTCTCTAGGATCCATGTGAATATCGCTTGCACGGTTCTTTGATGCATATAAAATAATCTGATTAACAATATCTACAATAGGAATGTTTACAACATCGTATTCTATCATAATTCTAAGCCCCTTTTAAATTTTCTTTTTATTCTCTAGTATTTTACTATATTTTATTATATAATATTATCAGAAGATAATCAAGTAGAGGAATGGTAAGTTTATGAAAAAAATAAAGAATAATGGCTTTGTATTAGCGGAAGCTATAGTAGTTTCAATATTTGTACTTGGAATGTTTACTTATCTAGCTATGAACGTTTTACCACTAATAGGTAAATATGATAGAGTATTAAATTATGACAATCCACAAGAAATTTAT
>JAEDKN010000059.1 GCA_016295795.1 Bacilli bacterium | reverse complement strand
TCTTATAGAAAATAATCAAATATTAATTAAAAACTCCCAAGAAAGAGAAAAAGAAAAAGTAAATTTAGAGGAACATTTTAAAGAAATAGATAAAAAGCTCATTGAGATTAGAGATAGGAACAGAAATAAAAATAATAAGTTAATAAAAATTTTCAAGATTAAAAAAAAATAAAATATTTTTTATTTTTAATAATATACGGTCATTAAATGAATTATATTTAGAAATCTATATGTGGATATTTAATAACCCTAACTTTAGAAAATTCATTATGAAATTAAATAAACTGTAATACCAGATATGATAAAATATCAGTTTACTAGATTTATCTATTAGGGATAATACCCATAAAATACTGATTTCAGAAGTTAAGAGAATCCACTATTTATACCAATATTTTCAATATTTTTATAAAGATAAACCTACTAATAAATTATTAATTTGACATAGAATTCAATAGTAAATTTAATTGATAATCCAATCTTATATAAATTATACATACACTAAAAATTGTTTATTCAATCCTATACCAATTGCTCTTGTAAAATTAATTGTTATAACAATGGAATGTAAATTTTTTTGCATTTAAAATTGATATACCATTGACATATCAATTTTAAATGTGTATAATATTAGTATAAGATGATGAAAATTAATTATTATAAAAAATATAAGATAATATCGAGGGGTGTATTTATGAAAAATGAAGTTTTAAAAACAGATAGTATACAAGTAGTTGGAGCGGACTTAGGCAGAGGTTATGTTAAGGGATTTTCGGTATATGAAGGGAAAGAACTTAGATGTTGTTTTAAATCTGTTGTTGGGATAGGAAGAAATATAGATTTTTCTGAATATAAAGATCCAATATATTTAGAAGTTGATGGGATTGATTATTTTGTTGGAATGTTAGCTGAAAAGGAGGGGGATTCTCCTACTCCGAACTCTAAAGAAAGTAAAATAACATTAACAGCAGAAAGATTATTATTTGCATTATTAAATGAAATTTGTGTATCAGATAAAGTAAAAATAGTACTTACAGTTCCATATAAATCTTATAATAAAACGACATTACAAGATGTTCAAAATAAATATAAAGGAAGAACTGTTACTATAAAAGATTTAATAAAAGGAACATTTAAAACAATAACAATAGAAGATATTGCAATATATAGAGAAGCAGATTCAGCTTTATATTGGGAGTTAAGAAGTGTAGAAACAACTACTAAACCACTAGGGATGATTACAGTTGGATTTAGAACAACAGAGCTTACTTATTTTGATAAAGGAATGGTATTTAATGATAAAAAATCAAAATCAGTAGAATTAGGAAATAAGACATCGCTAGAATATGTTCAAAGAATATTACTATCTCAAGGAACATCGAAGGAATTATTTGAAATTGATACTAATGAAGATGATTATAATGAATTAAAAGAAAGAGGATATACAGAGCTTTATGAAAGAGTAACACAAGAAATAGATAATACATGGATAAACTTAGATGAAATGGATATCTATATCGGTGGTGGTACTGTAATGAAAATGAATGTAAAAGATTATATAACTATAGAAGATCCACAAATGGCAACTGCAAAAGGAGCTTATCTTGTAGGAAGTAAATTCTTTAAATAAGGAGCTGTTACTATGGCTAAGACAAGTAAAACCTATACTTTAGAAAATGATACAATAAAAACAGTATCTAGGTATAAAGAGTATAAAGAGCTTTCTAGTGATTCAGCAGCATTAGAAAGAATAATTTTAGAATGGAATACTCTTACAACAAATAATATACAAGGCTTACCAATAGATCAAGTAGTAGATATAATTATTAGTAAAATGAGTGATGTAATAGCAAATGTTGATATTCAAGAAGTTAATAAAGAACAAAGTAAAGCAGAAAAGAAGAGTGATATGGATAATGCGATATTAGATGGATTTAATAATATACCAGATTAAAATAGATTAATTAGGAATATAAGGATAAAAAAAGAAAGCAGCATTAGATAATCTATTAGAGCTGCTTTCTTTTTTTAGAATTAATATGCAATTGATTTATATATAATGAAGTAAAAGGAGGAATTATTTTGAGAATTATAAAGTTTATATTAAGAAACTTTGGTTATTTATATAGAAGATATAAAGCTAGTTTCTATTTAGAAAGTTATATATGTATGCTTGTAGGGATTATAATAATAATTTTGATTTCAGAAGACTACATTTGGAAAATCAAAGAAATTATAATACCTAATATAATAACATATCCATTTACAAGATTTTTTTATTATAGCTGTAAGGAATATTTAATAGGGAATGTTTCTTGGAACGGATTTATAGTTAAAAAGTACCTGTTATAATATTTAATATAAAAACAAGTACTTTTTATGTAGATATCTTAATCCCATCCTAAGAGCTTTTTTTCTAATTCATCATAATCATAATCTCGGCCATTGAAATTATTGAATTTGGTTTTAGCAGTATTTTTCTTTGGCTCTATGAACTCACCAGGTTTGACCATTTTTATCATAAGAGCAACAAAATTATCAGCATTTTTATTTTTAAAATGATTATATATTTTGGATATATGTTTAAGATCACCACAAGCACTATTATATATTTTTCTTGCTTCTAACGATGATATATTATGATCCTTCATCATAAGAATTATTGATTTTATTTCATCCTCAGGGTACATTGTAATTTCTTCTTGATAATTCGAGACTGTAGCAGCTATTTCATCAGAAGCTGAATCAATCTTATGAGTTTTATCTTTATTGGAATGAATATAAAACTTTAATGAAGTAACTTTTCTACCAGTTTTAATTTCCTCAAACTCAAATCTTATATCAGTTTTCTCTTTTAATTCTTTTTGTGCTTGAAATATTATTCTATTTTTAAAATTTTGATATACAAGGTATGATCCTTTATCAGCCTTTAATATTTTTCTCAACTCATCAACTGTTATTTCTGCTATTTTTTTAAATTCATTAGACTTTAGAATTTCATACATCCTTATTGAATACTTACCTTTAAGTGATAAGATGTTTTTAAGTTTATAACTCGTATAAAATTCTTTTAATCCTAACATAAAAGGTTTTAATTTAGGACTAAACTCTAATTCAACAATTCCATATCCCCTCTCATATTCAGCACTTGAAAGCCAAGATATTTGTGTTAATTTATTTCCATTTTCTATCTCAAAAACTTTTTTCATTAATTCTTTAGTTACTTTTGGTATTACTGAATATTTAGATTTATCTTCAACACCTAAGAGTTCCATAAAATCAGAAATTTTAAATTTATATGGTTTAAAATCTTCATCCTCTGGTTGAACTGTACTTGCTAGAGTTAATATTATTCTTTGTTCTTCTAAACTTAAATCATAATTTGAAGTTATTAAAGTATTCGCTTTAGTAACTAAATAATTCTCATTCATCTAATCACCTTGTATAATGAAAACATAGTAAAAAACAGATTTTCATTATACTTTTCC
>JAEDKN010000018.1 GCA_016295795.1 Bacilli bacterium | reverse complement strand
AAATGGTTCTGGTGGAAGTTCTGGTGGTTCAATAGGAACACTATCAGATAAAATATTAGCTGATAATACAGCACAGTCAGATTCATCAATTGATTTTTCACAAATAAGTAGTGATACAAATGGAAAAGGATTATATTATACAAGTACAAACACTGAAGGTAACGCTACTACATATTATTTTAGAGGAAATGTAAATAACAACTATGTTAAGTTTGGGACACAAACTAAAAACAAATGTACATATAATGGTGAAAGTGCAGTTTATATTGAAAGTGGAGGCTTTGAATATAATCCGACTGAAGAGCAATGTTTATCTACAAATGTCTGCACCAATACATTATATGGAGTTGTTATAGGTTTTGATGATACGACTTGTACAGATTATGGAGGAACATTGACTAGTGAAAAAGCAACATTTTCAGCAAATGTAACTGAAGATATACTATGGAGAGTAGTAAGGATAAATGAAGATGGAAGTATAAGGTTAATTACAGATTTCCCAGTAGGAAGTAGTGCATTTAATACTAACTATAATGATAATGCATATGTAGGATATATGTATGGAACTGCAGGATCTACAACATATGAGGCAACACATGCAAACACAAATAATAGTACAATGAAAACGTATTTAGATAACTGGTACCAGGAAAATCTATTAAGTTATACATCATATGTGGCACCTGATGCAGGATTCTGTAATGATAGAGGTCTATATTCTGGATCGGGATATGGAACTAGTACAACGCGCTATGAAGTTTATAACAGGCTGATAATTACGTATGAACCTAAGTTTGCATGTCCACAAACAAATGATTTGTTTACAATAAGTACGAGTTCAAAAGGTAATAAAGCGTTAATTTATCCAATAGGGTTAATAACGATAGATGAATTAATGTACGCTGGAGGCGTTTGGACAGAACAAATGCCCGATGAGACAAATAAATATTATTTGAATAATAATGCTATTTATTGGACCATGACTCCTTTCGGCTATGAAGAATCCTTTACTCTTGTTGGGGACGTTTATAATGCTGGGGTAATTTATAATGCACTTTCGGCTTATACTTCAGGTGTCCGCCCAGTAATAAATCTTGCATCTAGTGTCGAGATAACTTCAGGAGATGGAACTATTAATAATCCATATGTTGTAAAATAATTATTTGAATAGAAATTCTTCTTTTGTACCTTAATAGGTATGAAAGGAGAATTTTTTTATGGCACGTCACAAAGTGGAAATAAGTGGCGTGAATACAGCAAATATTAAAGTATTAACATCTGAAGAGATGAATGAATTATTTAAAAAGATGAGTGAAGGGGATACTCATGCCAGAGAGGAGTTAGTAAATGGAAATCTAAAGTTGGTTTTAAGCATATTAAAGAAATTTAATAAACATGTAGATAACATGGATGACTTATTTCAAATTGGATGCATTGGCTTGTTGAAAGCTATAGATAATTTTGATTTATCTTATGGTGTTAAATTCTCAACTTATTGTGTTCCAATGATTCAAGGAGAGGTAAAAAGATATCTCAGGGATAATAACAGCATAAGAGTAAGTAGGTCTGTAAAAGATTTGGCATATAGAGCATTAAAGGTTAAAGAAGAGCTTACCATGAAAAATAATGAGGAACCTACAATAGAAGAAATCGCTAAGTGTTTAGAAACAGATACATATAATGTTGTTAATGCCTTAGAATCAATGAGAGATCCAGTTAGTATTTTTGAGCCTATTTATAATGACGGTGGTGATACAATTTATTTGTGCGATCAAATTGAGGATAAAAAAACAAAAAATAAAGATATAGATATAAAAATGTCTATGAATGAAGCAATAAACAAATTGAGTAGGAGAGAACAATACGTATTAGATCAAAGATTCATTATCGGTAAAACTCAAATGGAAATATCTGAGGAACTTGGAATAAGTCAGGCACAAGTATCTAGAATAGAAAAAGGAATAATAGATAGCTTAAGGGCAACTTTAAGATAAATTTCTTGTAAATTTTCCATATTTATAAGTGTATATTGATTTTTATAAAAAAACATTTTATACTACATTATAAATCTGATTTGGGTGAAAATATGGAAACTAAAAATTATAGATTAAATAGAAATGTTAATCACAGTGAAATAAGAGCGATAAAATTAAAAGCCACAAGTTTTTTGATTTGTGGATTTTTGCTTTATGAATTTTTAGCATATCCTAAAACTTATAATAAAACAGTTGATGAGAATCAAAGTCTATATGCTGAGGAAATTGATGATTATAATGATAATTTAGAGAGCTATGCAAATGATATAAAAAATCTTAATTTAAATGATTTGCAAACGATAATGAAAGTAATGGATGATACTTGGAAAGAAATAGATGGTTATGGTGTAGCAGATAATTTAATTACGGGATATTATAGATTATCATTTCAAGAAGAAAATAAAGGAGTATGTACTAGTTTTGCTGATGATTTTACTGCGAAAATGAATGCAATAGATCCTAAGTATAATGCTAGGAACTTAATAGTTACTTTAGATGAGGATAGTGAAGATATTATTAAGATAGTTGATATAAATAGAACTATAATTGATAATGATGAAAATAAGCAAGGAGAACTTCAAAGAATTATTTCTAATAACATTGTTGGAAATCATATGGTTTCAATAATTGATATACCTGAGGAAGAGATAAGTTTAATGGTAGATTCTACTAATTTATGTATTGGAATATATAGAAATGGTAAAATATATTGTTTTAATAGTGAAAGTGATGATTTTATTGTTTATAAAGGATTTGGTAATTACTTGTTCGGTGGAAAAGAATTGCCAGAATATTTTAAAGAATATTTTGATAGTTATTACACTTGCGATGAATCATTGGAAGAGTTAGATAAAAAATATGGTATAGATGCACAAAAAGAGGCTTTGTATTATGTAAGAAGTTTACAAAAGTCCAAAGTTTTGGAAAAATCTATATTAAATAATGCTTATTTGAATTAATAATAAAATAAAGAGGAATCATTATATGGTTCCTCTTTCACATCTATTTCCCCACGAATCTATTATTTTATTATCTTTTTTAATTGTGATTATTTCACAATGATTTGGACATTTTTGACATTCTATAGCCTTAGTTTCAAATTCTAAATCTATGATATTAAAGTCAAATATATGTTCTTCTTTTTCTTGTTTTGAAAGAATTGCTACTCCTAATGCACCCATTAGGTGTGAGTTTTCATCAACAATGATTTTTTCATTTAAAACATCTTCAAAAGCTTTAACAACGCCAATGTTTTTGCTTACACCACCTTGAAATACAATAGGGGACTTTATTTTTTTGCCTTTTCCAACGTTATTTAGATAATTTAATACTATACTTCTGCAAAGACCAGCAATAATGTCTTCTTTTTTATAACCACTTCCAGCTTTGTGTACTAAATCACTTTCTGCAAATACAGTACATCTAGCAGCAATTTTAGTAGGATTCTTAGAAGTTAAAGCAATTTTGCCGAAGTCTTCAACATCAACATCTAATCTTTTTGCTTGACTAGATAGAAAAGACCCTGTTCCTGCTGCGCATAGTGTATTCATAGCATAATCAGTAACTATTTTATCCTCAACTATTATAATTTTAGAATCTTGACCTCCTATTTCTAGGATTGTTTTAACATTAGGATATTTGGAAATAGTCCCTATAGCATGTGCAGTTATTTCATTTTTTACAGTAGAAGCTGAAAGCATTGCTCCAATTAATTTTCTGGCACTTCCTGTTGTACCAACATTTACTATTTTATAATCTTCGTCATTAAATTGTTCTCTTAGTATTTTTAGTAAATCTTTTACAGCTTTAATTGGATTGCCTTTAGTCCATATGTATCCACTTGCTAATATTTTGTTATCCTCATCTATTATAACACCTTTTGTAGAAATAGATCCTATATCTATTCCTAGATAACATTTGTTCATTGTTTTCCTCCTTTTTTCATCATTAACATATCGTAGAATGCTTCTAATCTGGTTTTAATTCCCTCTACACTAATTTGATTATCAAATGAAAAATATATTATAGGCATTTTATAATCTTTACATATATTTTTTATTATTGGCATAGCTCCTATTTCCGGAGTGCAACCAAAAGGTTTAATATGAATTATTCCATCATATCCATCATGTATTAATTTTTTTGTTCTATAAACATTATCTAGTCCATCTGCACCTATTGGGTATGTAATATAATCTTTTGCATATTTAAGCATTTTATTTTTTTTGAATTTCTTTTTTAATAGGAGATAACTAACATTAGTAAATCTTTTTACTTGTATATTCATTTTTGCAAGTTCTGTTTCTAAAAAATAACTAGAAAAAGGTTCCATAGATGTATATAATTCACCAATTATTCCAACTTTTAATGGATTTTTTGGTTTGTTTATTTTTATCTTTTTAAACTTTCTTTTATATTTAAGATAATTAAAAGTTAAAGTGAAAAAATTATTACATTTAGTAAAATCCTTCAGCATCTTTTTATTTAAATTTGTGAAATCATTTTTATTTACTTCGAAACCTATATTTAATCTTATAAAATCATCTATATTATCCATGTAATCTATCATTAGAAGAGTAAGTAATGCATAATGTGCAAATTTTATAAAGCTTAAATCTTGGTTTAATTTTTTAAATGTTTTAAATATATATTTAAGATCAACTTTTCCTTCTTCGGTAAGGGTATAAAAATCAAATTTATATCCCATGTCTTTCAAAATTACTTCTTGGATCTCTTTATAGTAGCCATATCTACAACCTCCTCCTGCCTGTAGAAGAATATTTGCGCCATTATCTAAACTTTCTATTAAATTTCCTAGATTATATTTAAAGGGAATACATACAAAGTCGGGTGAATATTTACTTCCTAAATCTATTGTTTTTTTTGTTATAGGAGGCGATGGAGAAACATTTAAATTAGTAACTTTTTTTAGAAGATATTCTACTGGTATATAATATTTTCCTAAGTGTGGGAAACTTATGGTTTTATTACTCATATAGATTCATTCCTTTTCGTTCTTTTAAAATATCTACAAAACTTTCTAATCTAGTTATTAAACCGCTTGAATTATTTAGTTCATCAATTATTATAGTTATTATTGGTTTGTTTTTAATTTTTCTAACCACTATTTCATTAGATAGAGAATCAGGTCCACATGGGAATGTAGATATTAGTATAATTCCATCAACTTCTTTCAAATAATGATTTATACTTGATAAAATTTCTTTGTTATAGGTCCAGTAAAGGTCTTTTGAAATCATTTTATAATCAAAATCTGTATAAATTTTTTTACAAATATTAGATGTTATTGGGACTACATCCATTTTTTTTAGATAATCTATTATTGGTTTACCTACAAATTCATCATATATGTTATAATCGTGTCCAGCTATTAGTATTTTTAATTTATTTGTTTTTATCAATGACTCTTGTTTTATTATCTTTGCTGTTTCATCTTCTTTTTCTTTTTCCTTTGCATAAATATATGCTTTAACAGCTTTATACCTACTTATTCCTAATTCTCTTGCCATAGAAACAAATGCATATAGTTCATCATAATTTTTATCCACATCTATGTTGTAATTCAATATTTTAACTTTATAAGTGTTTTTAACAATATCATATAGGGCTGAAAAA
The DNA here is from genome assembly GCA_016295795.1 of Bacilli bacterium. Lineage (GTDB taxonomy): Bacteria > Bacillota_I > Bacilli_A > RF39 > UBA660 > CAG-710. Next base: position 11,402 of record JAEDKN010000018.1, on the reverse strand, counting down.
TTTGTACACAGTTTTTCATTTTTATTTAGAGATACTATTCTTGGTATTAGTACGTAGTCACATTTTCCACAAAGATATTTTATGTGTCCTAGATATATTTTTAATGACAAACAAGCCTCATCTATTGAGTTTTTAATCCCAACATCTAAAATTTCCTTATTAGTTGATGGCGAAGTTACCGTATTTATATTCAAGTATGAAAAAAAGTTTTCCCATAATATATGGTATTTATAATAAAGTAAAGCTTTGGGTATACCTATTGTCATTTAATCACCTAATAAATGATATTATAAATAAACCTGATTTATTAAATACTATTTTCGACATAATTGCATGAAAAGGTCTAATTAAACTGTTTTAAACATATTTTTAAATTTTTATTTGTTTGTTTTTAAGATATATAGTATACTTATATAGGTGATGATATGAAATTTGAATATATAATAATTGTTATAATATTATTTATTATATTGTTAGCTGTTTTAAAATCTGTGAAAAAGGACGCTCATTTAAATATGAATAAATTAGTTGATTATTTGGGTGGAAGAGACAATATAATTAATACTGAGGTCAATTTATCTAGATTTAAAGCAACGCTAAAGGATGTTAATTTAGTAAATAAAGAGGGAATACAAAAACTTGGTGCAAAAGGAATTGTTGAGATAGATAATCAAGTTAAAATAATCTTAGGTGCAAATTCTAAGCAACTAAAGAAATATATTGATGATTTAAGATAAAATTTGATAAAATATAACATAATTCGACAAATAACGACATAAACAACTCATATACTTTTAATAAAGGAAGGGATTATATGAGTTTTTTTGATACAATTTTGTTAAATACTATTTGTATTATGTTTCCACTTTTAGTATATTTAATTTATCTTGCTTATCTAAATAACAATAATGAAAATCTAAAGTTTGAAAGTACATTATTTGAAATTGCACTTGTAACATCATTGTTTTTTACTATTAAGTTGACAGGAGACAGATATAATAATTATACAATCATACTACTCAATATACCTATATTATTTTCTTATTTACGCGGTAAAACCACATTTGCTTTGATATTATCTTTTATTGTAGGAATGTATTATATTGTTATTCTTGACTATAATATTTTCTTTGTATTACTCGAATATTTGAGTTATTATTTTTTATACTTTATAGAATCAAGGAAAAATATAACCGCAACTTATATTATAAATTGGTTCACATTGATCAAAGCATTCTTCTTTTCGTTTTTAATTTTTTATTCTAATACAAGTTTGAGTTTTATATCGGCATTTAATAATATATTTATATCATTAATTGTATTTTATTTATGTTCCAATTTTTATTATGTATTATTATCAAAAGGTGAGGAAATAGTAAATTTAAATAATTTATTAAGAGAACTTGAAAAAGAAAAAACTTTAAGAAATTCTTTATTTAAGTTAACTCATGAAATAAAAAATCCTATTGCTGTTTGTAAAGGATATTTAGATATGATTAATTTGGATGATGTTAAAACATCTCAAAAGTATGTCTCTATCATTAAAGGGGAGATAAATAGAACTTTAGTAATTATGGATGATTTCTTAGATTACACGAAAATAAAAGTAGAAAAAAATATAATGGATATAAATTTTTTATTAGAGGATATAATAAATGCAATGAGTTCATTATTTAAAAGCTGTAATGTTTTAACAAAGTTTGATATAAAAGATGATGAAATTTATATAAATGGAGATTATAACAGATTAAAACAAGTTTTAGTTAATGTTATTAAAAATGCTATAGAATCAAAACAAAAGGATAAAAAATTGAAACTTAGTATTATTACAAAAGAAGAAAATGGTAATTTTAAGATAAGTATTAAGGATAATGGGATAGGAATGAATATGGATGAATTAAATAACTTAGGTAAGGCTTTTTATACTACCAAAAATAAAGGAACCGGTTTGGGCGTATTGTTATCTAAAGAGATAATAGAGTTACATGATGGTAGTATAATTTATACTTCTGCTAAAGGTGAGGGAACAACGGTTGATATTATTTTACCTATTATGGATATATAAATTATTGTTAAATTTGAATTAAGATGATATAATATTATTATAAAATAAAAAGTTGGGTGGGTAATATGAATATAAAGAAAAAGAAAAACTTGATATTGATTTTGCTTATTTTTTGTTGTTGCTTTGTAGCAATTGGATATTTTATAATGATTAGATCAATTATTGTTCAAGGAAAGGTTAGGATTGATCCAGCTGTATGGGATGTAAGGTTTGAAGAAGTTACAACAACTAAGACTATTGGTAAGGCAACTAATTATATGAATCCTACACTAGACAGTTATGTTGTTAATTTTTATGCAAATTTTAAGGAAGTGAATGATTCTATTACCTATAAAATAAAAATCGGAAATAGAGGAAATTTAGATGCTGAACTTGCAAGTATGAATTTCTTACTTGATGGTAAAGATTATATAGAATGTGACTTAAAAGGTTTAACGGTTGGGACGAAATTAAAAAAAGGTAAATCTATTGATATTGAAGTAACAATTAAATATACTGGTGATAATGTTGAACAACTTAAAGAAATGAATGATATTAAACTTATATTAAATTGGAAACAAGCTGTATAAATTAAAAAGGTATTAGCGAAATATTGCTAATACCTTTTTAATTATTATGAACAAGATTATTCCTCTGCATAGTTATCAAAGTATCCTTGAATATATACAACAGGAGTTCCTTTATCACCACTACCACTTGTCAGATCGGCTAAAGAACCTATTAAATCAGTAAGTCTTCTAGGGGTTGTTCCTTGTGTTTCCATTTTACCCTTTAAATCTTTTTCCTTAGATTTTATTTCTTTTTTTATAGCTTCGTTTAATTCTTCGCCGTGTAAATTTGATAATTTATTATCAGAAATATATTTTAATTTTATCTCATTCGGTGTTCCTTCTAAGCCTTTAGTATAAGCAGGGGATACTACTGGATCTGCTAGTTCCCATATTCCTCCTACGGGATCCTTAAAAGCTCCATCACCATACACCATAACTTCAATTTTTTTACCTGTAAGTTCTAACATTTTATTTTGAATATCATAAATTAGTTTTTCTCCTGTTTTTGGAAAAAGTTTCAATCTTTCTTCTGTAGATTTGTTGGATCCTAATAATCCATATTTTGGATTAAAACCACTATTATTAACAGGACTGTTCATTATTTCTGTTAACATATAGATGTTATCTGCTCCACTATTAAGTAGTATTTTTTTTGTTTTTTCTCTAGTGTGAATATCACATACTAATATATCTTTACTATATTCTAATATGGTTTTAGGATTGTTTGAAAAGACAAATTCAACTTCACAATTTTCGCTTAGCACAAGATCTCTATAAAATTCAACCATATTAATTCCTGTAAATGGATGAATAAAATCACTAAAATATGTTTCATAGTCTTTCTCTGTTATAGTACTTTCTAAATTGAAAGGTGAATTTTCTAAAGTTTCTTCATTTAATATTCCATTTCCTACCTCATCTTTTGGAAAACTCAAAAGTATGGTGATTTTATTCATACTTCTTGCGATTGCTTTTAATATCATTGAGAACCTATTTCTACTAAGAATTGGAAAAACTATTCCGATTTCTTTTTTTGGAAATTTTCTATTCAAATCTTCTGCAATTTCATCTATCGTTGCATAGTTTCCCTCGCTAATACCTACAACAGCTTCAGTAATAGCAATTATATCTTTATCTTTAAATTTAAATCCTTCACTTTTTGAAGCGTTAATTATTGAGTTTATTACTATTTCGCTCAAATTGTCATTTTCTTTTATAACAGGTGTTCTTATTCCACGAACTACTGTTCCTACATTTCTCATATTATCCTCCTTATTTTCAATATACATATAATTTATCAAATTGTCAAATTAGTAAACATATAATTTAATAGGAGTGATAGTTATGCTAGATTTTAACGAATTTATTGAGTCGTTTTTAGAAGGGATTAATATTGTTGAATGCTCTAGTACTAAACTTATCTATCAAGTAGAAAAAAGTAGAGTCATAAAAACATCACGTGCTATAAAAGAATATTTGATAGAGTGTTTAGAAAATACTAATAATATAAATTGGTTGGATTTTAATATATACATTAATAGTATGGTTTTATATGAACTTAATATTGCAAATATGATAGTTAGTGACTGTAGAAAAAATAAATATACTAAACAATATCAAAAAGAATTGGGTATAAGAATAAGAATGCATTCTGATATAATTAATGAACTTAAAGACGGCACAATTTCTCCACAGAATTTTTCAAAAAGTGAAGTAAAAAAATATGTAAAAAAAGATAAATGATTGTATATTTATGATTTTTATCCTATAATATAAATATATGATAGAAAGAGGGATAAAATGAAGAAATTAAAAATATTTACTTTGGTTATATTTGTATTATGCTTAGCTGGATGTGGAAAAAATTATGATGTTGTTTGTACACAAACTTTTAATGAAAAAAGTGGTGATTCAACTATTAAGTATGAAGCGAAAGTTGAATTTAATGAAAAGAATGGTAAAATAACAGATTCACATTTTGTAATGAAATTTGATACTCAAGAGGATGCCAAAGAGTGGTGTTCTATGTTGCAATCAGTACATGGTGAAAAAATTGTTTGTAATGGAAAAGAGATTACCTCAAACAATTATTTTGAGTTAGAGAAAAATCTTGGAAATGATATGACCACTAGAGAAGAGGCAGTAAAAAGCTTGGAATCACAAGGCTTTACTTGTAAATAAAACTAAGAAAATCATAATAAAAGGTAATAAATTCCAACTAAATTATACATAATAATTGTAGGAGGAAAAAATATGGATAAGAAACAAGTTAAAAAGACAGTTGTTTTAGCTGCAACAACAACTGCAGTTGGAATGGGCTTAGGAATTTTATTCGCACCAAAAAAAGGTAGTGAAACTAGAAAAGACATAAAATGTAAATTAGATGAGTTGGTTTGCAAAGTAAAAAAGATCGATAAGAATGATGTGAAAAAAGAATTTGAAAAGAAAATTAAGAAAATAGAGAAGAAATTAACATCTCTAGATTCAGAAAAAGAAATAAAAAAAGCCCAGAAAAAAGCAAAGGAGCTAAAAGAAAGTATAGAAGAACTTTGGCAATCAGCATGTGATAAAGGGGATGCAACTATTCAAAAAATAGTTGCTGAGTTAAAGGAAAAAATAAATGAAGCTCTAGAAAATGTAGGAGAAATTATGGATTAAAGAAAACATAAAAAATTTGTTTTCTTTTTTTATTGTGATTTTTTTGTTATAATTAAAGTGATTTTACATAATAAGGAGAAAATGATATGAGGACAATAAAGGTGGGAAAAACATACAAACATTTTAAAGGTGCTGTTGTGAAAATTATTGCTATATCTAGACATACCGAAACAGATGAGATGCTAGTTATTTATAAGCATTTAGAAACAGATGAGGTTTGGGCAAGGCCTTATGAAATGTTTATAGGTGAAGTGGATAATAAAAAATATCCTAATGTAGAGCAAAAATATAGATTTGAAGAATGTACAAAAAATTAAAGTAAAGCAATATACTGTTATAATGAATGTTGATTAGATATCATAAAGTAAATAATATTCTCTTAATATATAAAAAAATCCTATATCACTTGTTGATATAGGATTTATGTAAAAATAAAACTCACACAAAAGTGTGAATAACTCTCTCAATGGAGCAATAGCACAGGCTATTTGAAACTCCTAATAGTAAAAGTTGATAAACAACTAATCACTAAAATAATAATACCATAAATATCAGAAAAAGTGTAAATAAATTAACATTTTTTTATAAAATTGATATTTATGATAAAAATATGATAAAATAATTATAAGAGGTAAAGTAATGTAATGGAAAATGATTCGGTACAAAAAGATATCAATGAGTTAATTAATGAAATTGATATTAAAATTGATGAAATTAAGAATGATCCATCTTATAATGAAGAAGAAGGAAAGAAACAAGTTCAAGAAATGTATGATTACATTAAAGAACATCCACAAGCAACAGAAGATATTCTTAAAAATCTTAAAGAAATAATTGAGGAAAAATAAAGAAGCAATCGAGAATTGCTTTTTTTATTTGATTAATTGTGTAAAACCAGATAATGGTGTATGTAAAATTTTACATTTTATATATAAAATATTATTGAAAAATGATATAATTATAATTAGGATGGTGTATATAGATGGAAAGAAATATATCACAAATGCAAAACGAACAAAAAAGTACTTCAAATTCTAATACTAATCTTTATGAAATAATAGAAAGCATTAGAAAACAATTATTACAAAGAAGTAGTTCATATATATCAAATATAAATTCGATTAATCCATTTAATGAAATAAAACCTCTTACACTAAATGATTTTCAGCAGGAATTACTTAAATATAATGTTTCAATAGATAGTTCTTATATAGATGGTGTTATTTCTCAAATTAATACTGAAATTTTTAGACAATTATTAAATAAAACAAAACAAAATATTATGCAAAATTTACTTGTTTCATCAAATGATGTAATTAAACCTTTAACAAGCATAGATTTAATTCAAAAATATGGAATTAATTTAGATGATAAATATATAAATGAGATATTAGAATATGTAAATAATGTAATTAAGGCTGAAAATAAAAAAAAGAATAAAAGAAAAAAATACAAAAGACTTTTTGAATGTTTTAGTGAACTTGCAGAAACTGATGTTCAAAAAGATGCAATTCATCAAATTATGGAAACTGGCGAGTATAATGGCTTTAAATTAAATTCAATGCTATCAAATAAAAATGATAATGAAAATATCGAAATAAATAGAAGAATAGTTTTTGCTGATATGGTTTTACATGATGAAAATTTATTTCTTTATCTTGCAAATAATAGCTTAAATGTATTTCACGGGACAAGAATAGATGCGTTAGAAACTATATTAAGTAAAGGACTAATTAGTTCTTCTGAATTAACTGAAAATGGTATTCAATTAAAAACTGGTGAAGAATACAGAAAAAGTAATATTTTAGGTATTAATGATGACAAAAGAGGATTTGTTAGTTTAACTGATGAGTTTGATATTGCTGCTACAAGATATGCTGGATTTCCCTACGAAGAACAATCAGAATTTGCTAAACAACAATTCGGAAAAGATTTAAGTAATGATGATATACCAATAATAATTTGTTTTAATGGAAATGATATCAAACAAAAATATAATGATTCATTAATAACAGTTAAATCTGATGTTACTGAAATTGGACTTAGTTCCTCAATTAATCCTTCGGATATTAAGTGCATTATTACTTCGTATGATAAAATGGAGTATGTAAAATCTATAGCATCAAAATATGGAATAGATGTTTTAGGATATGATAATAACAATCGCTATGAAAAAAGATTAATAAATGACAAAGAAGAAAAATTCTATTCTTCAAACATGGAAGTTGATGAAAAAGAGTTTGAAAAATTAAAAGAAAAATTAAAGGCAAAAAAAGATAGTCAAATTAATTTGAATGGCAAATCTACAACTAATGTAGAACAAGAAACTAAACATTTATCAGAAGATTTAAGTATGATGTATGCATCGGATTTAAAAATGGATATAGTATTTAATTTAACACAACAATATAATAACGGAGTACCTTTTATTCCTATTACGGCAGATAATTTGATTTTTAAATATAATATAAATGAAAATGTTGCTCAAAGATTAGCTTCAGAAATTAATACAATGGTTGAAAATTATATACACGAAAAAGAATATCAGAAACAAAATTATACACCATTTGTTTTAGATGGTTTTGAAGAAGAAACAAATTCTATGGGTGGTAAAAGTAGATAATGAATTTACTAGAAAGAAGATGAATTGATATGAATATTGAAAAATTAAATAATAATGATATGATAAAAATAAATATGTTCGGTAAAGAAAAAGAAGTAAAGGTTTTTTGTACTGGGGATAATCAATTTGATGAAAGTGGAAATTATAAAAACTATGATTTTGAATTAACAAGTGAAGAACTTGAAATGCTAAATTGGTTTATAAATAATATTAAAATAGAAGATTATAAAAAACAAATAGTTGATTATTGTAATGGACAATATAGTAGTTGGCAATATTCTGATGGCACAAAGGAAGGCCCGATAGGAATAGAGAATGTAGAAAAAGAAATTAATATTTATGCAGTAGCAATTAATATCAGCAAAGATGGATATAGTGATATACCTGAAATATCTTTTTATGGTACATGTAACTGTGATGAAGAACATGGAATTTGTATAGGCTTTAGAGATAAGAAATATTTAGGAATAGAATCTCAAGATTGGATTCTATAATTTAAAAAATGAGGTGATTTGGAAAATGTCATTGTTAAGTCCATTATTAATGTTAAATGGAAAAAGAAAAGAAATATTTGATATTATTTTCAAAGGCAATACAGAAATTAATTTTGAAAGCCAAAATATAGCATATATCTTACTTGATATAGAAGATGATAAATTAGATGAATTAAAAGATGAAATTATTAATTCAGATAATCCAATAGAATTATTGAATAATAAAGGTAAAGAAATAAAAAAAGAAAATATTGATATACCAAGTAATATTAGTTTATAAAAAGACGATAGCTTAGAGTGATAAGCCATCGTCTTTTTCTTTGTCTTTCTTAGTATGATAAAATTCTTCAGCAGCCTCATCCATTTCATCATTAATATGTTTTAGTGATTTATCAACTTGTTGCTTGTTATATAATCTAAATATTCTATGATTTGATTCAATTTTTAATTTTTGCTTTTCTAACATATCAGGATCATGTTGTCTTTTATATAAATCAACTGACATAGATCCTTCAAAAACATTTTCAATAATGTCTTTAATAACTTTAGGTATTTTATCTATGAATTTTTTTAGATAATATAATAAATAATGTTTTTCATCTTCCAACTCTTTATTTTTATATTTTAACTGATAATTTTCATGCTTTAAATTATCATTTTCATCTTTTAATTTTTGATTCTCATTTAATAGTTGATTTTTTGTTTTAAGAATAATTTTATCATTAATTTTTTTTTATCAATTTCATCGGTTATATCGTTTTTATTTTTATTAAGTCTAGTAATTTGTTTATTGACAGATTCTTTATTATCTTCTAAATTAGAAACTTCATTTTCAAGATTAGATATTTCTTGTTTAAGTCCTTTAACTTTTTCATTATAGATTTTTCTTTCATACTTTTGATTTATTTCTTTTAATTAAAGGGCTTTCAAGGTTCATTTTCACTTCCAATTGTTGGATGTATACTAGGAAATGTTGGATGAATCTTGGATGTTTTAAGTTTATTATAAAATCTGTTGAAATTATGGTATAATTGTATATAGATAAAAGTAGTATATCTATATTAATAGTGAATATAATAGGAGAAAGAAATATTAAATGAATGTAGATTTTGTAAAAGATGATTATAGATTTAATGCTAGAGCATCAGCTATTATTTTAAATGAAAAAAAGGATAAAATTTTATTATTTAAGGTTGAAGATGGTAGAGATTATTTTTTATTACCAGGTGGAAGAATTGAATTGTATGAGGATAGTCTAACTGCTATTAAACGAGAAGTAATGGAAGAATTAGGATATGATATTGATTTCACTCTTTGCTCTATACAAGAAAACTTTGTAATAAAAGAAGATATAAAAATAATGCAATATAGTTTTTGCTATAAAGGTATTTATAAAGGCATTATTAATACTGACAAATTTGTTTGTAAAGATAATAATAATCAATACTTTTATTGGATAGATATTGATAATTTAAAGAATTACAAATTCTATCCAAAATCAACAATAAAACTAATTAATTCAAATAAATTAGAACATATTGTAGAAAAAGAAATTTAATATAATTTAATAATAGATGCTTAAGTAAATATTGATTCAAAAATTATGATAAGCTATAAGGAGGAATACATATAATGACAAAAACAATTGAAGATATAACAAATTTTATTTTTGTTGGTAAATCTTTAGAAGAATTATCTCATTATGATCTGTTAATAATAAATGCTGATTGGGTTGAAGAACAATTATCTAAAGATATAAGAATAATGAAAGATAAAAACATTATAGATGATAACACAGTGTTTATAGTATGTGAAGGACATCAACCAAATAATAATAGAAGTAGTGCTAATATATTAATAGAATATTTAAATAAAGAAAATATAAATAATAAAATAATTATATCTGATAAATATATTAGTAATCCTGAAATATTAAAAAATATAGATAAATTAGTAGATATAAATAGTTATAATAGAATACTTAGAATAGCAAAAGATTTTGTTGCTAGAAGATGGTTTATGAATGCTAGTAATTATAATTTTCCTATTGATAAATGCGATTTTTATGGAGTAGTAGATAATAGAAATATAAGTAAAACAGAATGGTATAAAAGTGAAATAGGTATTAATCAAGTAATGAAAGAGTTTATTAATATAGGAAATCAAACCATTAATAAAGAACTTAGTATAAAATAATATATAAAATATGTATAATTTATGTGCAATATGCGATGATTAAAAAAGTTTTATAATATATAGAAGGAGAATTAATTAAAAATGAATACAGTCTATTTAATAAGGCATTCAAAGCCAATGAAAGTTAATAACACTTTTAATAAAGATAATCTACAATTGAAAAATGAAAAGTCTTCTCTTTCAATTGAGGGATAACAAATTGCTAAAGATAAATTAAATAAAAAGGAATTTGATGGTATTGATATTATATTTTCATCAAATTATGTTAGAACTATACAAACTGCAAAATATTTGTCCGAAAAAAATAGTGCAGAAATAAATGTTATTAGTGATTTGGGTGAGAGAAAATTTGGCATTGATTCTTAGGATGAGTTACCAGATAATTTTGAAAGAAAACAATTTTTAGATGAAATGGATTTAGGGTCAAGTTTTACCTAAAACATTTTCTTTATTGTAAATATTTGCTATTTTTTGGTGGCTTTTACCTTCTAAATATAAATCAAATACTCTTACTACAATATCTTTTGTAAGTAGATTAGGAACTAACTTTTTGTTTTCTCTTTTATAACCCAGTGTAGTTCTACTTGGCAAGTGTCCTTGTTTAATTGCACCTGCTAATCCAACTTTAGTTCTTTCAGAACATTTTTCTATTTCATTTTGACTTACACTAGTCATAATTCTCATAACCATTCTACCATTTGAAGTGGTTGTATTCGATTCATCAGCTAGACAATCAATATCACAATCTAAATCATTAACTATTTTCATTAGTTTTTCAATATCATAAACACTTCTAGTAAGTCTATCAAGTTTAA
>JAEDKN010000017.1 GCA_016295795.1 Bacilli bacterium | reverse complement strand
AATAATTTTTTAATATATATTTTAGTTGGGAGGTATAATTATGTTTAAAATTTTAGAAGAAACAGAAGAAACTTATAGAAACTATCAAAATGAATTGGCTGAATTTAGAAGAAAGAACTTTGGCTTGTTAAGTGAGATAGACAGAGAATATATTAATGCAAAAAACGAATTAGAAATGCAACATAATAAAAAGCATGAAGAACAAGAAAAAATTATAGAAGAAGGATTATATGCATTAGAAGAAAAATATAGTGATGTAATAGATGCAAGAAGGGCATTTTTTAAAAGATTACCTAAAAGATCAATCTTCGATTTAAAGGTTATTGGCTCAGCATTAGCTAAGATTGTGAGCTATTATGAAGATGAAGATTATTTGTTTGAAGAAAAAAGTGCAACTATTAAAATGATTCGTTATCCTGATCCATATAATAATTTAAAATATAATTTTGAAAAGAATATAGTATGTGGATATATATCAAAAAATGGAGATTTTCCAGAACAAGATCAACCACTTGATGCAGACTGCTCAATATCTGCTCTATTTACTGATAATGGATTTCCTCTGTATTATTGTGATGCTAAATATGTGAAAAATACACATATGTATCAGTTCTATACTGATGAATATAAATTTTTAAATGGTCCAAAATATCTAAAAGATTTTATTGATGAATTAATATCATATCGAATAGAAAATCAAAAAGATTTGTCAGCAGAGGAATGTAATGAAATAGCTGATAATTATATTTCTAAACTAAAAGGAAAACAAAAAAAGTTGGGTGTAAGATAAGAACTTTAATACAAAGAAAAGGACTGTAAATGAATTTTTACAGTTCTTTTAAATATATATTTACATAGATTAACTTATATGTTAATCTATGTGTAGAAAAGAGTATAAAAGAAGTATATTAGAGAAAGATAAGGGTGATTTTTTATGATGAATAAGTTTGGTAGAAAATTAGATGAATTTTTAAAGTTTAATAATATTAGTGCTAAAGAGTTTGCCGAGAGAATAGATACAACACCAAAGAATTTAAACGATATATTAAAAGGAAATATTGAACTATCACAAAATATGATATATAACATTTCTTTTATTACTGGTATACCTGTAAGTTATATTGAAAGTGTTGAATCAAACTATAAGTTAGATAAAAGTATTGATGAGTATCTTAAAAATAATGATATTACAATAACTCAATATATAAATAAATTTAATTATAAAGAGTTTAGTAAAAAATATAATTATAAATTTACTGATGAAAGAAACCCTTATAGTGTAGCTAAAGGAATATTAAAATATCTTAGAATAACAAATCCTGAAACACTATATAAAAGTGAAAATATTATTTTTTATAAGAGCAATAATGATAAGCCAGAATTATTGGCTTTGTGGTTAGAAAGATGTTATAAAACGGTTTGTGAACAGGATGTAGAAAAATATAACAAGCAAAATATAGAAAATTTAGTAGAATATATAAGAATACAAGCAAGTAAAGATATATTTAATGAAAGAGATTTAATTAATGAATTTAATAAAAACGGAATTTACTTGGCAATAGAAGAGGATTTAACGGGTTCAAAAATTAGGGGAGCATTTAAAGTTTTAAATAACAAGCCCGCAATATATATAACAAAAAAACACAAAAGATATGCAGACATATATTTTGCTTTACTCCATGAACTTGCGCATTGCAAAAGCGATTTTAATAGAGCTAAGAGTGGAAGTATAATAAGTACTAATGATGAATTACCAACTGAAGATTATGAGTTAAAAGCTGATAAAACAGCTTTTAACTGGATGGTAGAGGATGATTATTATAATTCAATTAAGTATAAATATGATGATATTGAATCACTTAATATCATAAAATCATTTTATGTATATAGACTTGCACATGATAATATAATTAATTATTCATCAACAATATACCAAGAAAATAATAAATTAATCAGTAGTTAAAATTGACTACTGATTTTTTTATAAAGACAAATCTACAATTTTTATAGAAAAAATAGTTTTATTATGTTATACTGAAATAAATATAGAGTAAAGAGGTGTGAAGGTGGAAGAAATTGACTTGAAGGAGTTATTTGAATTTTTCAAAAGTAAGATAGGTTTTATAATATCTATTACTGCAGTAGTTTGTATTTTAGGTAGTATATATGGATTTTTAATACAAAAGCCAATGTATCAATCATATACTACTGTAATATTAGGTAGTTCTACTACTAATTCTAATAGTATTACACAAAATGATGTGACTCTTAATAAGAACTTAGTTACTACATATGCAGAGATTGTTAAGTCTAAAAGAGTTCTTGAACAGGTTATATCAGAATTAGATCTTGATATTAGTTATGAAGAATTAGCTGATGAAATTTCGGTTAGTTCTGTAAATGAAACCGAAATAATCAAAATAACTGTATCAGATAGAGATGCAGTTAAAGCTAAAAACATTGCGAATGTAACTGCGAACTGTTTTGCTAAAGAAGTAATTGATTTATATAAAATGAATAATGTTAATATACTAGATGAGGCTACAACTGCTACCTCACCATATAATATAAACATTGTAAAACAACTTGTTATATATATCATGATAGGACTTGTATTAGGATGCGGAATTTCATTTATTATCTTCTATTTTGATAGAACGATTAAATCTGTTGAACAAGTTGAACAAAAAATAAAACTTCCTATATTAGGTGGTGTTCAAATGTATGGTAAAGGTGGGAAGAAGAAATGAAAGATGAATTAGTTATACTTAACAGACCAAAGTCTAATATAAGTGAAGATATAAGAACTATTAGAACTAATTTACAATTTACTTCTGATGAAGACTCTAAAGTTTTATTGGTTACTAGTTCTATTCCTGGAGAAGGAAAAAGTTTTATTAGTAGTAATTTAGCTGTTGCGTTTGCTCAAACAGGTGAGTCAACTTTAATAGTTGATTCTGATTTAAGACTTGGTAGAATACATAAGATATTTGATGTTTCAAATGGTAAAGGACTATCTAACATGTTAGTTGCTTCTTCAACATCTGAATATCCCGAGTATATTAAGAAGACTAATATTCCTAACTTATATGTAATTTCTAGGGGTACAGTTCCACCTAATCCTAGTGAACTTTTAAATTCTCCAAATACAAAAAAAATTATTAAGATTTTAAAAGAAAGTTTTCAGCACATTATTTTTGATGGTGTCCCAATTAATGGATTACCTGATTCATTAATAATGGCAAATCTAGTTGATCGCGTTATTTTAGTTACGACAGTAGGTTATACATCAATTGATGAATTGAATGAATCTAAAAAAGCACTTGAAAAAATAGATGCTAAAATAGCTGGAGTAGTAGTAAATAAAACATCGGCAACAAAGCGAGGAAAATATTCTAATTATTACGAATAGAGGTGCTTTATGACAGATATACATTCGCATTTAATATATGGTGTAGATGATGGAAGTAGAAGTATAGAAGAAAGCATTGAAATTCTACAAAAATTAAAACAAATTGGATTTGACAATGTCATTATTACGCCACATTTTATTGAAAATAGTGAATATAGTAGTAGAAATTCTGAAAAAGAAGAAAAATTACTTGATATAAAGAATTTACTAAAGTCTAATGATATAGATATCAATATATATATAGGTAACGAAATATTTATAAATGAGGATATACAAAATCTTATAGAAAAAGGGTTTATAGAGACTTTAGCTGGAACTAATTATCTACTTATAGAGCTCCCTTTTCATAACAAAATATTAAACCTAGAAGATGTTTTGTATGAGTTAAAACATGAGGGATATATTCCTATAATAGCTCATCCTGAAAGGTACTCTTATTTTCAAGAAAATTATAAATTGGTAGATGAGTTAAAAGAAGAGGGTATATTGTTTCAAAGTAATTATGCTAGTATAATTGGTTATTATGGAAAAGAAGCAGAAAAATTACTAAAATATATGCTTAAACATAAATATGTTGATTATCTTGGAACTGATATACATAGGATAGATAAAATTTGTGTGATAGACAATTTTAAGAAGATAGAAAAATTATTTAACAAAATAGCTGGGAAGGATTATTATAAGCAAATAAAAGATAATTGCGATTTCTTAGTTAAATAAGCGGGTGATAACATGAAAAATAAAAATATATTAGGATTTATAACAGGAACATTATTATTTATAATTACAGCTATATTAGTTATTTTTTTTAAAAAACTAAATATTTTACCTGATAAATATTTTATATTTGTTACTGTAGGATTATTCTTTATTACTATAGTAATAGATATATTTTTATTTATTAAAAAGAAAGGTGGAATTTTTTCCTTTTTTAAAGTATTAGCATATATCGCTGCAATAATACTTTTTGTAGTATATTCTTATGGTATACATTATTTGAATAAAACTATGAATTTCTTTGGTAATATGGGATTAATTAAAGAAGAAATAACAAGTTACTACGTAATAGTATTAAAAGATTCCAAATATGAAGAAATTTCTGATTTATATGGACAAACATTAACATATTCTGAAAATATTGAAGAAGAGGTTTTATCTAAAATTAAACTGAATTTAAAATATTCTACAGTAAAAACAATCGATAGTTTAAAAGAAAGATTATATACTTCTAAAACAGAATCTATTCTAGTTAGTGATGTAATAAAAGAAGATCTAGAAGAAAAATATAGTGATTTTTCTTCTAAAACAAGAATACTAACAACTATAGATATTACTAAAGAAGTAGAGGACATTACTAAGAAGGTTAGTATAAAAAATACCCCTTTTAATGTTTTAATAAGCGGTATAGATACATATGGTAGTATAAATAAGACTTCTAGAAACGATGTTAACATTATAGTTAGTATAAATCCTAATACGAATAAAGTATTACTAACATCAATTCCTAGAGATTATTATGTACAACTTCATGGTAAATCTGGATATAAAGATAAGTTAACTCATGCAGGGATTTATGGAATAAATGTTGCGGTTCAAACTATAGAGGACCTTTTAGATATAGATATTAATTATTATGTTAAAGTTAATTTTACAACTGTAGTTGACTTAGTAGATAAGATAGGTCCAATTAGTGTTTATTCTGATCAAAATCTTAATCTATGGGGTTGTAAATTTATAAAAGGATATAATTCTGTAGATGGAGATTGTGCTTTAGCTTTCGCAAGAGAAAGGCATTCTTATGTTGATGGTGATAGACATAGGGGAAGAAATCAACAAGAAGTAATTAGAGCTATATTTAATAAAGTTACAAGTGGGACAACTCTTATTTCTGAGTATACAGAGATTCTAGATTCATTAGATGGAAAGTTCGCAACAAATATGGATATGGACGAAGTTATGTCATTTGTAAAATATGAACTTGATGATTTAAGAAAATATAATATTCTTGATACTCAACTTGATGGTGTTGGTTCTATGGAACTTACTTATTCTTATCCTCATCAAAAACTATATGTAATGATTCCTGATGAAGAGTCTATTAGTGATTCGAAAGAATATATAAATAAAATATTATCTGAAAATTAAGGAGAAAAAAATATGACATTGGTTATTATGGCTGCTGGTATGGGTAGTCGATTTGGTGGACTTAAACAAATTGAACCTATTGGAGAAAATGGAGAATTTATAATTGATTATTCAATATATGATGCAATAAAATGTGGTTTTACTAAGGTGGTTTTCATTATAAAAGAAGAAAATTATGATATTTTTAGAGAAACAATTGGTAAGCGAGTAGAAGATAAGATTAAGGTCGAATATGTTTTTCAAAATAATGATAATGTACCATCTGATATACAGCTTCCTAAAGATAGAGTTAAACCTTTAGGTACGGCACATGCTATTCTTTGTTGTAAGGATGTTGTAGATGAGCCTTTTGCGATAATAAATGCGGATGATTTCTATGGATATGATGCATTTAAAGTTATTTCTGATTTCTTGCGTGAAAATAAAAATGAAAATGAGTATGCAATGGCTGGATATATGATTGGTAATACAATAACTGAAAATGGTTCTGTTAAGCGAGGCATTTGTGAGAAAAATGGAGATTTTCTTGCTAAACTTATAGAATCCTCTGTAGAAAAAGTAGGCTCTGATATAATCGCAACACCATTAGAAGGCGGGGCTAGTTTTAAAGTTACTTCTGATACTTTAGTATCAATGAATATGTTTGCTTTTAAACCATCCATATTTGATTATTTACAAAAACGTTTTAAGTCTTTTCTTGAAGAAAATATGAATTCTTTATTTACTTGTGAATATTTGATACCTACTGTAGTGTTTGAACAAATAAAATCGAATCAAGTAACTGTTGAAGTATTAAAAACAACTGCAGTATGGCATGGAATGACATACAAAGAAGATAAAAATGAACTAATGAATTCTATTAAGTCTTTGGTAGATGAAGGTGTTTATCCTAATCCACTTTGGGGATAATATTTGACTTTAATTATTTAAAATAGTATTATATTTATCTACTTAAGGAGAGATAATATGATACAAAAAAACAAAGAAATAAATAGAATAGATAATATAATTAAAGAATTAAATATATTACCGGAAGATATACAAGGTTTAATAAAATCTGATGTTAATGATATTTTATCTATCACAACATCAGAATCAGTTTTACAAAATAAAAAAAATAATATGTTAATAGAGATATATTTTAATCCATATATTTTATATGGTTCGTCTATATTAACAGAAAACATTATGGATGACTTTTGCAAGTTTGTTATAGATAGGTATAATCAAGAAACAGAGGAATTAGATTATATGCTTGAAGAGTCTTATATTAGTTCAAAAGAGTGTTCATTATATAAATATAATATTGATAGAAAATATTTTGATATTAGTACTGTCTACGGAAGAAATATAAAAAGAATGTTTGACAAAAATAGTCTTCAAAAAGTAAAAACTATCTAAATTAGTCCCTAGATGTTATAATATATTAGGAGAGTGAATATATGTTGATTAAAAAGAAAGAGATTAATCCTCTAGATAAGAAAGTTATAGATAATATAAGAGGGTTAGGACTTGACATGATAAATGAGGCAAAAAGCGGGCATCCTGGTATTGTATTAGGTGCAGCGCCAATTATTTATTCGTTGTATGCTAATCATTTAAGATTTGATGTAAATAATCCAAATTGGATAAATAGGGATCGTTTTGTTTTATCGGCTGGTCATGGTTCGGCTTTGCTTTATTCCATACTTCATATGGTAGGCTTTGACATCAAATTAGATGATTTAA
The DNA here is from genome assembly GCA_016295795.1 of Bacilli bacterium. Taxonomy (GTDB): domain Bacteria; phylum Bacillota_I; class Bacilli_A; order RF39; family UBA660; genus CAG-710. The sequence continues at coordinate 10,522 of JAEDKN010000017.1, read as the reverse complement.
AAGAGTTTAGACAAATTGATTCTATTACTCCCGGTCATCCTGAAGTTTCATTAACTCCTGGAGTTGATGCATCTACTGGACCACTAGGACAAGGAATTGCTAACGCAGTGGGTATGGCAATAGGACAAAGATATTTGTCAGAAATGTTTAAAAACAATGTAATAGATTTTAATACTTATGTACTTTGTGGTGATGGAGATTTAATGGAAGGGATAAGCTATGAAGCTATGTCGCTTGCAGGAAATTTGAAGCTAAATAAGTTGATTGTTTTGTATGATTCGAACGATGTAACGCTAGATGGTAATTTAAATATAAGTTTCTCAGATAATATAAAGTTAAGAATGGAATCTATAAATTGGAACTATATCTTAGTTAGTGATGGAGAGGATATTAATTCTATAAATGATGCGTTGATTAGGGCAAAATCAAGTGATTTACCAACGTTGATAGAAGTTAAAACTAGTATTGGTAAATATTCTAAAAATGAAGGAACTAGTTTAGTTCATGGTAGTCCATTAGAAGAAGATGACATAAAGCAAATAAAAGAAAAAATGAACATAAGAGATATTCCATTTCAAATATCAGGAGAAGCTATAGATTATTTAAGAGAAACTACTTCTTCAAGAAATGATAAGGAAATATCTATCTGGATGGAGAAGGTAACAGCTTTAACAGAAGAAGAAAGAGAATTATTAAATCAATTAAACACTTCAAAGGCTCCTATAAAATTAAAAGATCTTTACTATGAGATTCCAGATTCTAATATGGAATCTACTAGAGTAACCTCAGGTAAAATTTTAAATGCTATTGCGGATTCTTATCCATTTATAATTGGAGGAAGCGCTGATGTATCAAAATCAACTAATGCTAAACTTATCAATTATCCAAATAGAAATATAAATTTTGGAGTAAGAGAGCACGCGATGGGTGGAATTGCTAATGGATTGGCCCTTCTTGGACTAACTCCATTTGTATCTACATTTTTGTCATTTTCAGATTACTTAAAACCATCTATTAGAATGGCTTGTATGATGAATTTGCCAGTAATATATGTTTTCACACATGACTCTATTACTGTTGGAGAGGATGGACCAACTCATCAACCTGTTGAGCAATTAATAGCACTAAGAAGTATTCCAAATTTGGATGTTTATCGTCCTGCAGATGCTAATGAAGTGTTAGGAAGTTATAAAACGATATTTGAAACAAGAAAACCATCAGCTATTATTCTTGGAAGAAATAAAGTTGAAATTTTAGATTCTACTAAAGTTAATGAAGTTAAAAATGGAGCATATATTTTAAAAGAAGAAAATAAAAGAATAGATTGTATAATTATATCCTCTGGTGAAGAATTGGCTTTAGCGTTAGAAGTTAGTAGTAAACTTCAAGAAAAAGGAATAGATGTAAGAATTGTAAGTATGCCTTCTATCGAAAGATTTGAACAAATGGATGATGATTACATTAATAGTATTCTTCCTGAGAATGAAAATACGTTTGTAATAGAAGCATCATCATCATATTCTTGGTATAAATTTGTTAAAGATAAGAATCATCTTTTCACGATAGATACATTTGGAACTAGTGGTAATTATAAAGATGTTTTAGAAAAATACAATTTTACTACAAAATATATCGAAAATAAAATAGAAGAATTAATTAAGTAATTCTTCTTTTTTTGACATTTTTTTCGACCCTGAGACACTAAACTTATATTAGGTGATTTTATGAGGATTTATTATGTTTTTGATATTAGAAAAGAATATGTTGATTTATATAGAGAAACTCCGGGAGGACTTTATAGTGTGTTATATCAACTTTATTATATGAGAAAAAAAGATATTGAATATGGATTTAATATGTTTAAGCAATTAACAAATAAAATAGATAATTATGGTATAGATAAAGATATATTTTTGAAGATGCATAATAAGATGATCTATGTAAAAAAAGGGAAAAATCATATTATAAATAATCTATATAAAGATGAAATTAGCGTTTTAAAAGTGAAAAGATCTTATATACTTATAAATTCTAATAAAAATTATACAGAATTTTTTAATATTTTAGCGAAGGAAAACAAAGATTATTTTGTCTGTGACTTTATAAATAATGATTATTTCTTCTTATCTAATATAAAAATGCTTGTATAAACATATTATTTTTAGTAAAATATAGGTAAGGAGAGTGAATAATAATATGTGGCTTGATATTTTACAAGTGTTTATAGGGATAGTAATAGGGGCCGTTATAGGATTCTTTGTTTGTAAGAAGGTTATGACTGGTTATTTGAAAAAAAATCCTCCAATAAATGAAGAAATGATAAAGGCTTTGATGATGCAGATGGGAAGAAAACCTTCTCAAAAACAGGTTAATCAAATAATGAAATCAATGGAAAAATATATGTAACACGTTTTTAACGTGTTTTTTTGAAAGAAGGAAGAATATGAATAATTCGATTGAAGATACTGAAGAATATCGAAAAATAGAACCAACGCTAGAAAAAATGATATCTTCGTATTTAAATGAAGTTGGGATAGATGAATATTCTGCAGGATATATATCTATTTATTTTGGCGTAAAGAAAAAAATTTTAAAAGAGGTATTTAATATAGACTGGACTACTCCAGAAGAAGAAAATCCAGATTGTATTTTTGATTAAAGGTAGTTATGAAAAATATAGAAGATTTTGATAATAGAACACAACTAGCAATAGACGAATATATATTAGTTTTATTTAAAGTTTTTCCATCTTTAAATAAAAGAATAACAAAAGAAGAAATATTAGGAAAAATATTGAAAAATCTAGATTGTGATATTGAATTCAACGCCAAACTAAGTCCAAAGGTTGTTGGTGATTATGATGGGAAGAAAAAGAGAATTCGTATTTCTGAGGAGGCACCCGAAAATAGTATAAAAGAAAAAATTACCGTTGCTCATGAATTGACTCATGCATTAACTTCTCTTGTTTTTAATAATGAACTTTTTTTAAGAAATAAATATTTTATTGAGGTCTTGGTTTCACTAGTAGAGAAAAGATTTGTTTTATATTATTCTGGCGATAAGATGAAAAACAAGCGAGTAAATGGTTATATTTCTGATTTTGGTGATCAACTAGAAATAATATATAAAGAGCCTTTGTTAGAACAATTTTTAGCTGAGCCAGAACATATTTCAAAAGTGTTTGTTCCAAGTGATGAAAACATAACAAAATCTTTATTTTTTGAAGCTGTTGTACAAAGGATGAGTTTGCTTAATCAAATGGTTAAAAATGTGGAAGATTCGGCAACTCTTAAGAAAGACTGTATGGGATTAGAAGAAAGCATAATGATGCTTTCAGATACTTTAACTCTATCACAATTAAATGAATTGTATTCTTCATCATATTTTCCTTCAGCATTTTTATTCAAATCTAAGTTGGAAGGCATTAAAAAGACTCTTGGTGAACAAGAGTTTATAGATAATTTAAATAAGTATCCTAACTTGAGAAATATATATAATATGTCTAAAATGAAAGATAAACAAAGTTTATTAGATTATTATATTAATATGAATTATGATTCTTTTAACACTAAAATAAACTTTATTGTAATTGCTAAGTTATTTGGGTTTGATTCGTTAGATGGAGATTTTTTAACTAACAACGAAAACTTGGAAATGCTTTTGGAATATGAAGAAATATATAATAATTTTTTAGAATTATTAAGAGATGGTGAATTTACTCTTGATGAAATGTTAGATTTTAGTTATAGGACAACTTATCAGGATTCTGATGTGTTCTATAAAAATTTGAAAATAGGTCCTCTAGAGGGAATAACAAAGGTTATAAATAATATTTTGAAATCTTATAAAAAACACATTACAGCTTTATATTCAAAAGATGAAAATTTATTATGTTTGGTCGATTCTGATTCTCAAACTTTTAAACCAGTATTAGTAGAAAATTTATCAGATGGGATAAGCCCTAAGAATATAGAAAAGGTAGAAAATATAAAGAAAAGATTGATATCAAACAATATTTCAGAAGTTTATTGTATTGATTCGGAAATGGATGAATTAGATGAAATTTTTCCTGATATTGAACTAACAATGTATTCTAAAGTGGGAGATAACAAGTTATTAGAAATAGAAGTAGGGGAAGATACAATAAAGACAAATTTACTAAGTTTAAACGATAAAAGGGAAGTACAAGTAACTAATACATTGTATTCAAAAAAAGTATAAAAAAGTTGACTATTCCATGCTTTTATGGTAAAATTCTTAATGTTTGTAGCCTTTATGGGTTCAAACCGCATTGAAAAGGTTTAGAAACTTTTATAAGTACCTTAATAGCGAGTCTAGAAATTATAAAGGAGGATAATATGAAAGCAGTAATTAAAACTGGTGGTAAACAATACTACGTAAGTGAAGGTGACAATATCTACGTTGAAAAACTAGATAAAGAAGCTGGAGATGAGGTTGTATTTGATCAAGTATTGATGATTGATACAAAAGTAGGTAATCCTTATCTTGATGGTGCAAGTGTCGTTGGTAAAGTTGTAAAACACGGTAAACAAAGAAAAATTAAAATATTTAAGTATACTCAAAAATCTAAAGCAAGCCGTCGTCGTCAAGGACACAGACAACCATATACACAAGTTCTTATTGAAAAAATAAATGGATAATAAATGTTAAAGGTTATAGTAAAAAAAGAAAATAATAAACTAAAAAGAATAAATTTATTAGGTCATACTGAATATGATGATTATGGAAAAGACATTGTTTGTAGTAGTGCTTCATCAATTATGATAACTACAGTAAACGCTATAATGATGTTTGATAAAAGTTATATTACGTATGAAGAAAAGAAAGATAATTTTGTAATAATTATAAATAAGAACAATGAAATAGTAGATAATCTAATATTAAATATGTTAAATATGCTAAACGATTTAGCAACTGATTATCCTAAAAATATAAAGATAGAGGAGGAATAACGATGTTAAAGTTAAATATACAATTGTTTGCTCACCATAAAGGTCAAGGTTCTACATCTAATGGACGTGACTCTGCTGGACGTAGATTAGGAGCAAAAGCTGCTGATGGTGAATTTGTAACTGCAGGTTCTATTCTATACCGTCAAAGAGGGACTAAAATATTCCCAGGTACTAATGTAAGAAGAGGTAAAGATGATACTCTTTATACTACAGTAGATGGTGTTGTTAGATTTGAACGCTTAGGAAAAGACAAAAAACAAGTTAGCTGTTATGAAGTAGCAGAGTAATCTATTAAAATTTTATATATAATATATTAAGCAGTATTAAAGGATTAATACTGCTTTTCTTAACCTTATTAATGATAGTAACATTGAATATCAATGTTTCTATAAATTGTTTTTCATATCTATAAATTTATATCTAAATACTTGTATTTTTTCTAAAAATAATATACAATTATATTGTCAGAAGGGGAATGCAAGATGTGGTATAAATAGTGAGATAATCACTTTGTATATGAAAAAGTAAAAGGAAGGGAGGCTTTTGAGTATGTGGAAATGGCTTAGAAGATTCTTCTAATTTAAAGACAAATTGGAAAATATGTAAACTAGACTCTTTTTAGAGTCTTTTTGTATGTAAAGTATAATTTAAATGCTTGAAGTTCAATAAAGTTGCATGCTATAATAATATAAAGGTAAGGTGTTTATATGGAACAAAAAATTCAAACAAAAAGCAATTCAAAAATAATAGATAATGGGAAACTAATTAAAACACTTTTGGTTTTTATATGTTATTTTCTTTATTCAAATATTACATCTATAATTTTATCTACATTTAAAGTTACTAATACTACACTGGTTTCTTTTGTCGCAGATATATTATTCTTAATTGGAATAGTATTTGCATATAGGAATAATTTAAAGTCCGATTTGGAAACGTTGAAGAAAGATTATAGTATAGTCAAAATAGCAAAAACGGTTGTTGCATGGGTAGTAATAATTTTTATTTTTAATATTTTGATGGGTGCTCTTACGGAAGCGTTGTTTCCAAATTTGGCCGTTGATGATAATACTAATGCTATAACATCACTTTCAAATATTTCTACATCTTATACAATATTTAAGACGATGATATTTGCTGTAATTGCAGAGGAACTTTTATTTAGAGAATCAATTAGTGATGTAGTAAAGAATAAATATATTTTTATAGTATTGACTGCAATAATATATACACTCTTAAATTTTATATTTGTTGGATTTGATTCAAAAATAATTGTAATGGATATATTGTCTTATTTCTTGCCAGCGCTGTTGTTTTCTGCAGCTTACGTAAAAAATAAGAATAATGTAATAATATTAATGCTTATTAAATTTTTCTATAATCTAATACCGTTAATAATCTTATTATTTGAACTTTATAATAAGATATAGAACGGGGAAACAAAAATGGAGGTACTATGAAAAATAAAATATTAATGCTTTTATTAGGAATTTTATTTGTGCCAATATTTTGTTATGCATCGGTTTTAGATGAAGTACCTCCGTATGTTGACATTGTTGGTATAAATGAAGAAGATTATAAAATAACTAAAACGATAGCTAATAATGAGATAACAATAGAACTTGTAGAAAAAGCAACTGGTCTTAGTTATTCTTGGAGTTTTGATAAAGATAAGATTGAAGAAAGAATAACGCTTAATTTTAATATAGATTTTGAATCCACTGATAAAGAAGAGATAGATTCTATTGCAGGAGATATGGATAAGGTTTATGTATCATTTTCTCATCATGGATCTTTACCCAGTAGCGCTAGAATAAAAGTTGATGTATCTCAAAAATTTAGAGATGGAGACAAGCTTTATTTGTATTATTTTAATGAGGATACAAAAAAAATTGAATTTATTGATGATAATATAAAAGTCAAAGATGGATATGCAGAGTTTGAAATTCAACATTGTTCTGAATATTTTTTGACGGGTGCGATTGTTAATGATGCCGTTAATAATCCTAAAAGTTTAAATTATGTTATTGTTGGCTTGGTTGTAGTTGTAATAGGCCTAATTGCCTATACTATCTTTACTAGAAGATAGTATTTTTTTTATTTGACAAAATGTTGCTTTTTTGATATTATGGTGAACGTCGCTTAAAGACATGAAACTTTGAAATTCTGTTTCATATAATTAAAGAGGAGGCTTATATAAAAGTGGCAAAGACAACATTAATTAGAGAGTGCAGTAATGGCAAAGTAGTGAAAATGTTTACCATGGATAAAGATGACATGCGTAAATTTATATTGGGTTTTGGAAATATGGAAGATTTGAAGAATTATTTTTCAGATATATCTGAAGAAGTAGAAAACTTCAAACTTATTACATACGAAAGAAGTAATGGCGAAAATCATTATACCGAGGAAAAATTCTTTTTTGAGGAAGATTTAGAAGCTTTAGAAAAATCATTATATGATGATCTTCTAAATGATAAAGATTTCATAGAAAGACTATTGGAAAATTGTCCAGATTTGTTTACTGGAAGTTTGAAAGATAGAATTGAAGTTTCATTAAAAAATAATGTACCTAAGTCAATCTATGATAGAAATATACGAACATTGAAGAATCATTTAATGAATGGTGAACTTTTTAAACATTTAGAAGAAATAGACACTACTGTGACTTCTTATATTGATACTAAAAACTCTAAAGAAAAACGAAAAGTTAAAAATATAATATGATTTTAGTTTTAAGATGATTAGTTTCATCTTTTTTTCTTGTCATTTAAATGTTATAATGTTAAAATTAGTCTGATTGGGGAAGATAATTATGTTTATAGATGAGGTTAAAATAAAGGTAGAAGCTGGCAATGGTGGAGACGGATGTCTTGCTTTTAGAAGAGAAAAATATGTTGCGATGGGAGGACCTTTTGGTGGTAATGGAGGACATGGTTCTAATATTAAATTTGTTGTAGATGAGGGATTACACACTTTGATAGATTTAAGATATATGAAAACTATTAAAGGAAAAAAAGGAGAAAACGGAAGAGGTAAAAATCAACATGGAGCAGCTGCGGAAGATATAATCATAAAAGTACCACAGGGCACTGTTGTAACAGATCTTGGTACAGGTTTTATTATTGCTGATTTAAAAAACAAATCTGATGAGGTTATTGTTGCTTATGGTGGACGTGGTGGTAGAGGAAATACTGCATTTAAAACTCAATCTAACCCAGCCCCAAATTTTGCAGAAAATGGAGAGCCGGGCGAGGTTAAAGAATTAAAAGTTGAGTTGAAACTTTTAGCAGATGTCGGATTAGTTGGTATGCCAAGTGTTGGTAAAAGTACTATAATATCTTGTGTATCTAAAGCTAAGCCAAAAATTGCTGCATATCATTTCACAACATTAACACCTAATCTTGGTGTTACTAAAACTAAAGACGGAAGAAGTTTTGTTATTGCTGATCTTCCAGGATTGATAAAAGGTGCTAGTCTTGGAGAAGGATTGGGCGATCGTTTCTTAAAGCATATTGAAAGGACTAGAGTTATTGCTCATGTAATAGATATGAGTGGCTTTGAAGGAAGAGATCCATACGAGGATTATATTACTATAAATAATGAATTAGAGGCATTTAATCCTAAAATTTTGGAAAAACCACAAATAATAATTGCAAATAAAATGGATTTAGATTCTTCAAAAGAAAATTTAGAAAAATTCAAGCAAAAAGTTGATAAAAAGATATTTGAAGTTAGTGCACTATCTAATAAGGGATTAGATGAAGTTTTAACTGCACTTGCAGATATGTTAGATGAAATACCAATAACTTCTTTATATGAAGATGATAAATTTGAAAGTCATGTTTTATATAAATTCAAAAAAGAAGAACCTTACACTATTACTCGTGAAGGAGACGAATGGGTAATAAGGGGTGAAGAAGTAGAAAAAATATTCAAGATGACTAAGTTTACTGATGAGGGTTTGGCGCGTTTTTCTAAAAAGATTAGAAAGATGGGAGTAGATGATAAACTCAGTGAACTTGGAGCTCAAGAAGGGGATAAGGTTAGAATATTAGATTTCTATTTTGAGTATAAATAATTTCTATAGACCTAGGTTATATGCTTAGGTCTTTTATTAATTTTAGTTATAATTATTATAAAAAAGTTGTATTTGCATTATTCTTATTGTGTTGCTAGTATAAAATTATAAAAACTTTAGGCCTATGTTTTTTAGAAAGGAATAGTTTATGAAAATAGTTAAAGTAGTATTAACTGGTGGTCCTGGTGGTGGAAAAACAAGTGTATTAAATGCAATCAAAAATTTAGCAATTACTGAAGAAGGTTATAAAAATATAATAAAACTTGGCGATAAAAAAATAAAACTAGTAACAATATCAGAAACAGCAACAGAATTAATTTCAAGTGGAATAACTCCAACTGAAGCAGAAAGAATATATGATTTCCAAGATATACTATTTGAAATTCAAAAAAGCAAAGAAGAAAGCTCAATAAAATCTTTGCGATTTGGATATGATGCAGACGTTATTTTATTTTTATATGACAGAGGTTTGCTTGATGGCATGGCTTATCTAGATAAAAAAGGTGAATTTGAAGATATTATGGCATCTAAAGATGTAAAAGAACTTGATATACTTGATAAATATGACCTTGTAGTCGATTTACTTTCAACTGCAACATGTGCTCCCGAAAAATATGGATTTGAATCAAATGAAGCAAGGTTTGAAGATGTAGAATGGGCTAAAAGCGTTGATAGAAAAACCTCAGCTGCATGGGTAGGACATAGAAATATGAAACTATTCGATAGTGGTGTTTCTTTAGAAGAAGAAGTAAATAATGTTATTGAATATTTAAAAGATTACATTTTAAATGGAGCAAATATAGAAAAAGAAGAATATTTTATTGAAAATAGTCCTGTTAGTTTTTCAAAATATAATGATGTCAATTCAAGAAGAATAAATGTTGTTAACACTCATATTGATTTTGGAATAGATAATGTTGTAGATACAATATTAGTAAAAAGAACTTATCGAGGCTATTCAACTTATTTCTTACAATTTGTAACAAAAGGATCCAAAAAAGCTAGAATTATAAAAGATGAAAGAATAGATGAAAATACTTATAAAAGATTACTTATTAGATATGATATAAAAAATGTAGAAGAAAAAAAAGAATTATCTTTCGTTGAAGGAAAGCATTTATATAAGGTATCATTTTATAATGATTTTACTACTCTAGAAGTAGAAAAGGGTTTAGATAATGAAGAAATAATAATACCTAACGATATTAAAATAATTAGAAAAATTAGAGATTTTTCAGAAAAGAGTGAATTATCGAGTAAAAAAGTATTGAAAAAAGATAAAAATATGTTACTATAAAAACAATTTAGGAGGATATATGGGAATTTATAATAGTAATTTTGATTTTAATAAGTATCGAGCATTTTATGCGGTTGCAGAGTGTAAAAGTTTTTCGAAAGCTACAGAATTACTTCATGTATCTCAACCTGCGATTAGTAGAGCCGTAAAAGAATTAGAGGAACAATTAGA
>JAEDKN010000004.1 GCA_016295795.1 Bacilli bacterium | reverse complement strand
AAATTTGTAAAAAATCAAAAATTCATTGACAAATTAACAAATAAATATTATAATTACAGCATAAATTAAAAAAGGAAAGAGATGTATCCACATCCACCTGATTAGCTTGGAACATAGCAATAGGTATAGAGCCTGATTAAATTATATTAGTTATAATTTTAATTGTGTCTTTAAAGTGGATATATTTATCCACTTTTTTATATTTAATGGAGGTGTTTTGTATAGCAAGTTCGAAAGGTAATTTGTTAATTAATGAGCAAATTAAAGCTAGTCAAGTTTTAGTAATTGGTCCGAATGGAGAACAAGTAGGCGTAAAGCCAATTAATGATGCATTAACTTTATCAAGTTATGCAGGGTTGGATTTAGTTCTTATAAATCCAAATGGTAATCCACCTGTTTGTAAAGTAATGGATTATAACAAATATAAATACGAAAAAAGTAAAAAAGAAAAAGAAGCTCTAAAGAAGCAAAGGGCTAACATGTCTGAATTAAAAGAATTTAGATTATCACCTGTTATAGATGTTGGTGATTTTGAAACAAAGTTAAAACAAGTTACTAAGTATCTACAAAAGGGAGATAAAATCAAATTATCCATTCGTTTTAAAGGACGACAAATGGCTCATACTGAGATTGGTAAAGATGTTTTAGTGAGATTTGCTGGACGTCTTGAAGATTTATCTGATATTGAGCAACAACCAAAACTTGATGGTAGAAGTATGACAATGTTATTAACACCAAAAAAATAATTGTAGGAGGAAAATTATGCCAAAGTTAAAAACTCATAAAGGTAGTAGTAAAGTATTCAAAAGAAGAAAAAATGATTATAAGATTGGTAAACCAGGAAGTAGACATAATACTGGTTACAAATCAACAAATGTAAATAGAAAAAACAGAAAAGGTTCTCAGTTAAGTAAAGCTGATCATAACAGATTAAAAAATTTAATCTAATAAGTGTTTAGGAGGAAGAGAAAATGACAAGAGTAAAAAATGGTGTTGCTACAAAAGCTCGTCATAAAAAAGTATTAAAAGAAGCAAAAGGATATTTTGGTAGCAAACATAGATTATATAAAACTGCTAAAGAACAATTAATGCATTCAGGAAAATATGCTTTCCGTGATAGAAAACAAAAGAAAAGAGATTTCAGAAAATTATGGATTACAAGAATTAATGCGGCTTGTCGTGAAAACGAAATTAGCTATTCTAGATTTATAGAGGGATTAAATTATGCTGGAATTGAAGTAAATAGAAAAATGGCTTCAGAAATAGCAATTAATGATCCTAAAGCATTTACAGAAATGGTTAATGTTGCAAAAGCTGCTTTGGAAAGCAAAAAAGCAGGTAAACCATATGTTATTAAAACAGAAAAACCTGCAAAGAAAGCAACAGCAAAAGCTGAAGTGAAAGAAGAAAAATCAGAAAAAGAAGATTTATCTAAATTAACAGTTGCTGAATTAAAGAAAATTGCAAGTGATAGAAATATTACAATTCCTGCTGGAAGTAAAAAAGCAGATATATTAGATTTATTAAAATAATCATATTAATGAATTGGTTTATCTAGTGCCTTCGGGTGATAAACTTTAGAAATTAATAAGTGTATAACGAAAAGGAGAAAATAAGAAATGACAGTAGTTTCAATGAATTATTTATTAGAAGCAGGTGTTCACTTTGGACACCAAAAAAGAAGATGGAATCCAAAAATGAGAGAGTATATATATACTTCTCGTGATGATATATATATAATAGATTTACAAAAAACAGCAAAGAAAATAGAAGAAGCTTATGCTGCAATGAAAGCTATTGCAGAAGCTGAAGGAAAGGTTTTATTTGTAGGTACTAAGAAACAAGCACAAGAAGCAGCTGAAGAGTGTGCTTTAAGAACTGACATGTACTTTGTTAATGAAAGATGGCTAGGTGGAACATTAACAAACTTTAAAACTATTAGATCAAGAGTTAAAAGACTAGAACAAATTGAAAAAATGGAAAGTGATGGAACTTTTGATTTATTACCTAAAAAAGAAGTAATTAAAATTAAAAAAGAATATGATAAGTTAAACAAATTTTTACGTGGTATTAGGGATATGAAGAAGTTACCTGCTGCAATTGTTATTGTTGATCCTCGTAAAGAAGAAAATGCTATTAAAGAAGCCAGAATATTAAATATTCCTGTATTTGGTGTTGTTGATACTAATTGTGATCCTGATATGGTTGATTATATTATACCTGGTAATGATGATGCTGTTAGAAGTGTTAAATTAATGCTTGGTGTATTAACTAATGCTATTGCTGAAGTTAATGGTAAAGAAGTTATTGATTATTTAACTGAAGATGATAAGAATAAGGCAGAAAAAAAAGCTAAAAAACAAGAGCCTAAAGAAGTTAAAGAGACAGTAAAAGAAGAAGTAAAAGAACCTGTTGAGGAACCAGCAAAAGTAGAAGTAGTTGAAGAAGTTATGAAAGACATCAACGATATGACTTTAGCAGAATTAAAAGAAATGGCTAAGATAAAAGGAATTAAAGGTTATTCAAAATTAAAGAAAGATGAACTTCTTGAAGTTTTAAAATAAGGTGAAGAATATGTTTAGCGCAAGTGATGTAAAAGAATTAAGAGAAAAAACTGGTGCTGGAATGATGGATTGCAAGAAAGCGTTGCAAGAATCAGAAGGCGATATGAACAAAGCCATAGATTGGCTACGCGAAAAAGGCATTTCTAAAGCTGCAAAAAAAGAATCTAGGATAGCTGCTGAAGGATTAAGCGAAATCCTAGTTGAGGGTAATAGAGCTGTTATAGTAGAAGTTAACTCTGAAACTGATTTTGTTGCTAAAAATGCTGAATTTACTAGTTTTGTTTCAGAACTAGCTAGTGTAATATTAAATGGTAATGTTAACGATTTAGATTCTGCTATGAATCTTCCAATGAGAGATGGAACTGTTAGTTCTACATTAATTGGTTTGATTGCTAAGATAGGTGAAAAAATTAGTTTTAGAAGATTTAAAATACTAGAAAAAACTGATGCACAAGTATTTGGTGTGTATAATCATCAAAATCTTGGTAAGATAAATGTTATTACTGTTTTAGATGGCTCAGATGAAGAAGTTGCAAGGGATGTTGCTATGCATGTTGCAGCTATGAAACCTGCATATGTTTCTAGAGAAGAAGTGCCTTCAGATGTTATTGATCATGAAAAAGAGGTAATTAAGAAACAAGCAATCGAAGAAGGAAAACCTGCTGAAATAGCTGAAAAAATGGTAAATGGTAGAATAAATAAATTCTATAAAGAAGTTTGTCTTTTAGAACAACCATTTATTAAAAATCCAGATGTTGATGTAGAAACTTATGTTAAAAATAGTAATTCAAAAATTACAGAAGTAGTTCGTTTTGAAGTTGGAGAAGGAATCGAAAAAAGAGTAGATGACTTTGCAAGCGAAGTTATGAGTCAAATAAATGGATAGAAATAGAACACAAAGTTCTATTTTTTTTGAAATCTAATTAAAAAATTGACATGGCTTTTCTACAAAAGTATAATATTACTCAGAAAGAGGCACGAGTATGAAAGTAGAAGTATTTAATGTGAATGATTCTATAAGATATGACATTGTTAAATATTTTTTGAGTAATTATAGCTCTAATTATGAGATGGCATTTATTTATTATATGCAAGAATTAGAAAAATTAGATTATGATAAATATATTAAAATATTAAAAGTCATGTATCCAGTTTTTTATGTTGTAGATAAATATTATGCTAGTGATCTTAACGAAGATGAAGAATTTGATACTTTTGATGTGTCTAGTGAACTAGAAAATGCTTCATCGATTGAAGATGTGTCTTTTTTAATTATGGAAGAACCGAATATTTTAGCTGATATTTTTAGAAATAATCTTCTTTTTATGAAATCACCTCTTTTGGAAAAACGCGCAATGCTAAAAGAGAGAGGTTGTGATGATAAGTATTTATCCAATATATCTAAATTGTATTTATTAGATAAAATGGAATTTTGCTTTGATATAACAAAAGAAGAACTTTTCAATTTATATTGGGTGTATTACGCTAATATAGCTTTGTATTATGAAAATCCAGAAGATATTGAGATGGAAACTATTAGTGCAATGGTTGAATTTTTATCTGATTTATCATATCTTGATTATATGGATTATTCAAATTTAATGGATGAAATTTTATTTGATTCCTATAAATATTTAAGATATAAATCATCTATTGAAGATTTATCGATTGAACAAAGTAAATTATTAACTTCAATTGAAAACTCTAATTTTGAGGAAAATTTAGAACATACACTACAAGATGATATGTACTTCTTAACTGAATTAACTATAGAATTTTTTGACTATTCTAATTCGACTAATGAATATAAGAATAAGGTTGATAATTATTCAAATGAAAATCACTTAGGAAGTAAGATTTTACGAAAAAAGAAACAAGATTTAAATTAATCTTTGTTTCTTTTCTTTTGATAAACTTTCAAATTTAGAAGTTTCTTCTAGTAATGTTTGAATTTTTTCTTCTGATAGTATTGAGTTATATAATAGTGCTGAATCAAGTAAGTTTATTTCTGAATCACTAGAATTGAATGCAGTTTTTAATGAAGTTAAGTTTCTTAAAACTCTATTTCTAGAAATTCTTACTCCTGATATGTTATATGCTAATTCGTCAATTTTATAATTTGAATCTAAAAATAATATAGCTGAATCTTTTAATACCGAATCATCAATTTTATTATTACTGTTTTCCTCTAAATATGAATAATGTTCTGGTGATATGTGATTTTGTGTATTATTTAATATATATTTATCTATATCACTATCAGAAACGTAAAATTTATTTTTGTTTGCTACTGTTGGATTAATATAACCGTTATTATCAATTATTGGTATTGATAGGTAATTTGCAAGAATACATCTTTTTGCAAAATTTTTATCATTTTTTCTTAAAGCCTTTAAATATTCAAAAGAAATATTTTTATTGCCTAATTCTATTAGTTGATCTAGTGTGTAAAAAATCGACTCATCTTCTAATAAAGCAAAATTGTCTAATCGTGAATCTGATAAATTAAGCATATAAATTGATGCTAAGGCTAGGTTCTGTTCAAGAGTATTATTATCTTCTACTAATAGTGTAATATTGAATTTTTTAATATTAGCTACATTTATATTATATCCTTGAATTGTTTCTAAATTTCTAGAAAACAATCTATATTTCGGTTGTATTTCTGTATCTATCAAAGTTTCTGAATTTTCTTCATCAAATAATATTCCAAGATTCTTTTCTATAAATGATAATGGTATTAGATTAGATTCTATTAGGGCATTTATCTTTTGTATTATTGATTCAGAAGAAAATAACAAAGTATTTAACATAAGATTATCATCACTTGATATAAAATTTAACTTTGAATTCATCAAAGAATCTAAAATACCTTCTATATTTTCAATACTGTTTTTAGATAAAAGTTCTTGTTTTTGGATATTTGTAAAATAGTTAATTCCGTATTGAAGAAGTAATCTATCTAAATCATCTATTTCATTTAAAGAGTTAGCTTCATATTCTTTTTTAAGAGTTAAATATTCGCTTTTATCTTTTTCTAATGTTTCTATTAAAACTTCTATAGCGATTTTTCCATCTATATTTGATAATGCTTCTATAGGTAGTTTAGATGAAAAATTATAATATTTAATAAAATTTAACACTTTTTCATAAGAGTTTATTTTTTTATTTAGTTCTGATTGGTAAAGTTTAGTTTTTGCTTTTAAGTCATTATAATAAATAGAAAAATTATCAAACATTTCAAATAATTGATCTGCATAACTTAAATCTTCTATACTATGTTTTGCAAGCATTAATGAATTTTTGGAGCTTTTTGATCTTTTTAATATTTGAAACTCATCATATTCATCTATTATTTCTTTGTAATCATTAAATAGTATTAAATTTGCAAATACATCTAATTTGTCATATTTTTCATATAAATCTACTAATGTATCTATACTTTTTCTATCTCTACTAAAGAATATTTCTATTGCTTTTATAAAAAGATTATGTGCATCTAATAAATCCAAATCACGAAGTCTGATATTATTTGGACGTTCTTTTTTTAATTCATCAAGAGCA
The DNA here is from genome assembly GCA_016295795.1 of Bacilli bacterium. Classification (GTDB taxonomy): domain Bacteria; phylum Bacillota_I; class Bacilli_A; order RF39; family UBA660; genus CAG-710. Next base: position 56,724 of record JAEDKN010000004.1, on the reverse strand, counting down.
TCTTTATCCAAAAAACGATTTAACATTTCAAATAGAACTGTAATATCATCAGCAGATTGGTTGTCTATATTACCTATATATGTAACTTTTTTTAAGTCTTCTTCAAATGAATCATTACTCTTAAGTGATCTTATAGATGCTAGTATAATATCAGTAGGTAGAATATATTCTATATTAAAAATACTATTTCTTTTAAATATATTTATGTTTCTTTCAAAGAATTCAAGCTCTTTTTTATTATAATTTTCTTTTTCTTCTATTAATTGTTCTTTTATTTCTTCTATGGATTTTATTAGTGTTTCCATTATTACAACCCCTTAACTGAATTAACTAACTTTTTTGATATATTATTTTCTAAAGTTTTCTGTTCACTTATAAAATTTTCTCTATCTTTATCAGAGTAGAAATCTTTTAATAATAGATTTTTGTTTTCATAATATTCTGTAGACCTTTTTACTAATGTATTATGATAATATAAGTCATTACCATCTTTTATAAATGCAAAATATAAGCAATAAGTATTGTTGTTTACTATATCAAATAATATTCTGGCTTTATTATGTTTTACTTCATATATTGTGTAATCACCATCTCCTGGTTTGAATGATTTTGCATTTTTAGGATTGCCATTTTTTAAAGACTCTAACAAAAGAGAAAAATCTCCATATAGTTCTCTTGGTATTGAATTTTTATCAAAATCATCAATTATGTCATCTGTAAATATTAGTGTAATTTTATTACAATTATCACTTTCTACATTATCTTTAATTCCAGAATCACGATAATCTATAATAGCATTAATCAATTTTTTATTTTCTATAATTTCGTTATTTATATATGAAATTAATTCTTTGTCAGTTTTATCTGTTTCTTCTAGCATTTGAGTTAGTATAACTTCATTTTTAATGTAGTGAAGTAATAATTTGTTTATAACAAAATCAAAATTGTTATCCGTATGTTTAGGAAGCAAAGCTGTTAAATCTTGGTTTGGTTTCATATTTGATAATAAAGAAATATAATGATCTATATTTATTTCTATAATATTTGTTTTTGCTGTATTATTCGATTTTTCTTTTGAATTTATTTTAGATTTTGATACTTCTGAAGAAGATTGAGCATTTTTAAGTTTAGTAGCTAGATCGTTTTTTTCATTTAAAGTTTTATATACTTTACGATTATAATTATATATTTCTATTAAGTATAAAATAATTGTTTTGTTTTCTAATTGCTTATTTTTTAAATATAATATAACATTTTCTATATCTGTTATATATCCTTCTTTATCTGAAAATAAAGATATTATTTCGTTTAACATTTCAACAGCCCCTTTTAATGGCACATATTATAACATTTTTTTTAATATTAGTCAATTTTCTTGTGCAATGGCTGTTTATTTGTTATTATTAGATTAAAGTGGTGGTAGTAAGTGGTTTTTGAAGTTTATAATATCAACCAAGAAATAAGAAGAGGTTTAATTGAGGAATTTGCAAGCGAAAGAAGTAATAAGGGATATATAGAATATTTGGAGTATATGGATGATTTGGAAGAAAATAATTTTTCACTTTATAAAACTATTTTAATGTCTTTATATCCTGTTTTTTATTTAGAAAATCTCTTGGATAGTATTGAAAATGATGATGAAAGGGAATATATTGATTATTGCGAAGATGATTCTTCTTGTTTCTTTTATGATGAGGAAGAGCTTTCTGATATAACTAATATTGATGATGTTATAGCTTTCGCAACAGATAATCCTGTTTTTTTGATTTCTCTTTTAGATAAGAATTGTTGTTTTGATTCGTCAAAATTTCTTGAAAAGCGTTCTTTGCTTTTTGACTTTTCTTGTTATGATTCTTATTTATCTAAGATATCTCCTATATATATTTTAGATAAATTAGATTGTTGTTATGATATAACAGGAGATGTTTTAGAAAATATGTACAATTCTTTTTACCAGAATTCAGAAGAGGTAGATGAATTAAGTAGAAAGGCTTATTCTTATTCTGAATTGTTTGATTTTATATATGATTTATCAATATATGATATTGATGGTTTTAATTCGTTGATGGACGAAATCTCTAAAGATTCTTATCTATATATTAATTATTTGAATTCTAAGGGTAATGTTAACAAACAGGATAAAAGATTTTGTTATTTGATGGAAAATGAGAATAGTGATACTATTAATATGGAAATATTAAGGGATGAAGAATTGACTATTAATTTGATAGATAAATATTTTACATTTAAAATTTTAGATGATTCTATGAAAGATAATATAAAATCTAGTATAGAAAATATTAAACTTTTAAAAAAAGAAAAAGATAAATAAATGGAGGCACTATGGTAGCAAGAGTTTTAGTAGAAATTTCAAATATTAATGTAGACAAAACTTTTGACTATTTTGTGCCTTTTGAATTAGAAAATAAAATAAAAGTTGGCATAAGGGTAAAGGTTCCTTTTGCCACCAGAGAATTAGAAGGATTCGTTTTAGAAATAATAAATGATTCTTTAGATTCGGATTATGAATTAAAACAGATAATAGATGTTATTGATAATGAAGTTATTTTAAATGAAGAATTATTAGAACTAGGTAAGTTCATGAGTGAGAAATATTTTTCTACGCTTATTTCTTCGTATCAAACTATGTTGCCCAAAGCACTGAAAGCACAAAATAGAACTACAATAAATAAGAAATTTATAAAAATAATAGAAATATCAGATGAAATAAAATTAGATGATCAGATTTTAAATTCAACTCAAAGTAAGATAATTGATCTTTTAAAAAACAAAATACAAATAAGGAAAGATGAATTAAACAAAATTTCTGCTTCTAGTGTTAAGACTCTTTTGAAAAAAGGTATTCTTAAAGAAAAAGAAGTAGAAGAGTATAGACTTAAAGAAATAGATGTAATAAAACAAGAACCATTTACTCTTACTCCTTCTCAAAGAGAAGCGAAAGAGGAAATTTTAAATACCAAGTTTTTACCTAAAACTTTTTTATTACATGGAGTAACTGGTTCTGGTAAAACTATTGTTTATATTGAGATAGTTGAGGAGATGTTAAAGCAAGGAAAGGACAGTATATTTTTAGTTCCTGAAATTTCACTTACTCCACAAATGGTATATAGTTTTAAATCTAGGTTTGGTGATGAAGTCGCTGTTTTACATAGTAGGTTAAGCGAAGGAGAAAAATATGATGAATATCGAAAGATTTCAAGTGGAAAAGTACATATAGTAGTTGGTGCTAGAAGTGCAGTTTTTGCGCCATTTAAGAATATAGGGGTAATAATAATAGATGAAGAACACACAACCTCATATAAGCAAGATAATAATCCTAAATATAGTGCTATAGACATTGCTATAGAAAGAAGTAAATTTCATAATTGTAGAGTCATTTTGGGAAGTGCAACTCCTTCTTTAGAATCATATGCAAAATCTATAAAAGGACTTTATCAAAGAATAGAACTAAAAACTAGATTTAATGATAAGGTTTTACCAAAAGTTGAAATAATAGACATGAATAAAGAACGTCGTCGTGGTGCGATTTTCTCTGATAAGCTAATTAATGAGATAAATTTGAGATTAGAAAAGAAAGAACAAGTTATACTTCTTCTTAATAGAAGAGGATATGCATCTTTTGTTACATGTTCTAACTGTGGGCATACTATTAAATGTCCTCATTGTGATATCACATTAACATATCATAAATCATCAAATACTTTAAGGTGTCACTATTGTGGTTATGGTGATAAAATGCAAGAGGTTTGTCCAAAGTGTAAAGAGAAATCTATGAAAAGTTTGGGAACAGGTACCGAAAAAGTAGAAGAAGAATTAAAAAAACTATTTAATGCTAGAATAGTAAGAATGGATTTGGATACAACTGTAAAGAAAGGTTCGCATGAATCGATTATAAATGATTTTAAAGATTATAAATACGATATTCTATTGGGTACCCAAATGATTGCAAAAGGACTTGATTTTTCGAGAGTTACTTTAGTTGGTGTTATAAATGCAGATACTTCTTTGATGATACCTAATTATCGCAGTAGTGAATATACATTTCAACTTCTTATGCAAACAGCTGGTAGAAGTGGCAGAGGAGAAAAAGAAGGAAGAGTTGTGATTCAAACGTTCAATCCCGAACATTATGCAATAAAATTCGCAAAAGAGCATGATTATTTAGGATTTTTTAAAAAAGAGATGTCTATAAGAAGAGAATTATCATATCCTCCTTATTATTACTTAGTTCAGATAAAAGTAATTGGTAAGGATTATGACATCATAAGAAATGAAGCAAATAAGATTGCTTATAAGTTAAAGAATTTGTTAAAAAATAGTCAGATTTTAGGGCCAACTACGTGTAGTGTATTTAAATTAAACGGACTATATAGATTTGGAATCATTATAAAATATAAAAAAGAGGAACATATAGATGAGATTTTAAAATTATTAATTGATCACTATAAGAACAATAGAAACATAAAGATAGATATTGACATTAATCCAAATAATTTTTAAAGATATTTCCATATTTATTGACAAAAAATTATAAATAAACTAATATTAGTTTATAGAATATGGGAGAACAAGTTATGAAATCTAAAAACAAAATAATTATAATAATTTTATTAGTTCTAGCTATTGTTTGTATTGGAACAGCTTTATTTATAACCATTTTTGTTTACAAAGATAATGGTGAAGAGAAAATTACTTCTGAAGCTAAGAATGCATTGAATACCACGCTTACTGTTAAATATGAAATAGGAAACGCCAAAAGTATTGGAAGTTCTTCAAGCAAATGTTATGCATCTGGAAGTTCTTGTTTCGTAATAACACCTTCTATTGAAGCACCTGTTGGATATGAAGTTGCCGGATGGTCACTCTCAGAAAATTTAGATGATGTTAAATATGAGGTAGGGCAAAAAGTAGAAGTCAGTAAAGACATTATTTTATATGCAGTAGTAAAAGAAGAAAAGGAATTAAATAAAGATTTACAAGTTGGAAGCATTTGTAATAAAAACCTAAAATGTATAGTTGGAATTGATATGGTTGATGCAGCATGTACCCAAGTTGGATATGTTGAAAAAGCAACTGATTCAAATACAGATGATTGTACATTAAACCCTGGTATTAATAATTATCAAAAATTTGGAAATAGTGGTAATGTTTGGGATTCAACATTTATAAATTGGTCTGCTACAGTAGCATCTATAAACTTAGGAAATTATGGTATTGATGATTTAGATGATGTTTCTTCGTATATGGAATGGGCTAAGAATAATAATAGATTATATACTAATAGATCATCTTTGAAAAACGGAGATTTAGTACTTATTAATGACAACTCACATATAGGTATAGCTGTTAATATTGATGACGTTTGGTATATGATTTCAGGAAATTATGATAATCAAGTCAAGATGGTTATTTTAGATAATGTTTCAAATTATATTAGTATGAAAGGAATCGCTTATTAGGCGATTTTTGACTTTTTTGCGAATTTGTGGTATAATGTCCTCGTTGTTTAACTATGGGTATGCAGTTTGATATAGCACTTCACTAGTCTCAAGTTACAATGAGATTTTTTATGCTTTTGGGGGTTATATGAAAAAGTTTGTATTAGTTTGTTCTAGAAAAGGAAACTATAACGAATGTGGAAGAATTTATGACGCTATATATTTTAAAAAAGGTGAAAGTGGCAATTATGTTTTTAATAAATATACGGTAGCTGGTTTTCAAGGAATTATCAAATATAATAAGAAAATGTCTTTAAGAGACATTGACGACATGACTAATAGTTATGAAGATTCAATTGAATTTTTAAGGAATTTAAAATTTTATGATCCAATTTATGATATGTTTGTTGGATATAATACAAAAGGTTACGTAAATAAAATTTCTCCTACGTTTGGTAGAGAAGAGATAATTAAAAATTCAGAAAAGTATGTTAAAGATGACAGGGTTAAAGAAGCTGAAGTTGAAAGAATTTTTGATGAATTGTTTGATAATGAAGAATTATATAAATTGTATATGAAAGATCAATATTTTAAAACACGTAGTCTTTTATGGCAGATTAGGGAGTATAAAAGAATTCTTGAACATGTAAAAAAAGGTATAGAAGGAGATAATGATGGAGAACTTTTATATTATGGAAATGCTATAAAAGATGACTTTTCTAAATACCATTTGTATAGAGAACTTTTTAGAGCAACGCTTGATTTGCAAGATCATATAAATAAAAAAGTGAAAAAAGAAGAAGAAGTAGAAAAAAAGATAATTTTGCCAAGTAGTAAGTCATTTGAAAATCCCAATTTTCAAGAACCAGTTGTGAAACAACTAATATTACCAGGTTTTGATAAATAGATAAATAAGAGTAGAAAAACAAACTCGTTTAATTACGAGTTTGTTTTTTAATAAGCTTATACTAACTATTTTTAGTTCTTTTCTTTGTATTTTTAATTGTGAAATTTAAAAAGTTATAGTATAATTTTTCTATATGAGTAGGGTGATAATATGTACTTAAAAGAAATTAGTGCAACTGGTTTTAAATCTTTTGCGGATAAAATTACTATTGCATTAGATGGTAAGACAACTTGTATAGTTGGTCCTAACGGTAGTGGTAAGAGTAATATAGTAGACGCTGTAAGATGGGTTTTAGGAGAACAATCCGTTAAGTCTTTGCGTGGGGACTCAAGCATGAGTGATGTTATCTTTTCAGGTTCAAAAAATAGAAATGCTCTAAATGTTGCGACAGTTTCTCTTACTTTTGATAACAGTGATAATTATATTAATATTCCATTTAGCGAGATTACTGTAAAAAGAAGAGTTTACAGAACTGGTGAAAATGAGTATTTTATAAATAATGAAAAATGTAGATTAAAAGATATTACTGATTTGTTTTTAGATAGTGGAGTAGGAAAAAGCTCTTTTAATATTGTTTCTCAAGGTGAAATTCAAAAGATCATATCCGAATCTAGTTATGATAGAAGAACTATTTTTGAAAGTGCTGCAGAGGTTTTAAAATACAAAAAACGTAAAGAAGAAGCTTTTAAAAAATTAGATAGAACACATAATAATCTAGAAAGAATAAATGACATAATTGGAGAGTTAGAAATACAGTTAGAACCACTTAAAGATCAAAGCAGGAAAGCAGAAGAGTATTTAAAACTAAAAGATGATTTAAAAAATGTTGAAGTTGCACTACTTTCTAGTGAAATTACAACAATAAATGCAGAGTATCAATCATCAAAAGAAAAAATAGAAAAATTAAATACTGAGATAATTAATTTAGGAGTAAGTTCTAATAAATCAGACACAGAGATTTTAGAACTAAAAAATAAAGTTTCTAAACTAGACGAGGAAATAAAATCTTTAAATGAGTCTTTACTTGACTTAACTAAAAAAGAAGAAAAGATAAATGGAGAGAAAAACATCTTAAAAGAAAGAAAAAAATATGATGCTAGCGACACAAAAGTTCATGATAATATCGCAATGTTAAAAGAGGAAAAGTTAAAAAAAGAAAACGCATTATATTTAAACAAAATAGATTTAGACAACTTAACTAATGAATTAAATAATAAAAAAGAACAAATTAATAATTTAACACTTTTAAATAATAGCTTAAAAAAAGAATACTCAGAAGTATTTAATGATTATAATAATAATAAAATAGTATTTGCTGATACTGAACATAAAATCAATATCATCAGTGATTATATTAATAATGGTGGTAGTATAAATGGAAGTATTAAGTCTATATTAAATAATCCTAGATTAAAAGGAATTCATCAGACTTTAGGAGCATTAATAAATGTTTCTAGTGAATACTTAAAAGCAGTTGATGTTGCATTGGGTGCTAGTAAACAATTTATTGTTGTAGATAATGAAGATTGTGCCAAACATGCAATTAATTATTTAAAAGATAATAAATTAGGGAGAGCAACTTTCTTTCCAATAAGTGTTATTAAACCAAGAGGAGTGGATTTGCAAACACTAGATCTAATAAGAAGTGAATCTGGTTATATCTCTATATTAAGTGATGTTGTTAGTTATGATCCACAATATCATGGAATAGTATCTAATCAAATTGGTAATGTTATTTTAGTGAGTGATTTGGATTCTGCTAACAAAATAAGCAAAAAAATTAATCAACGTTATAAAATAGTTACACTTGATGGAGATGTAGTTCATGTTGGCGGTACTATGACAGGTGGTAGCGTCAATACTTCAAAAAGTATTTTTGAAGAAAAACATGAATTAGAAGTTTTAAAAGTTAGGAAAAATGAATTAACTGAACTAATATCAACTCTTGAACAAAATATAAAATCTGTTCAAACTAAACTTGAAGCTAATCAAAATGAATTGAAAAATGAAGAAATATTCTTAGTTCAAATTCAAGAAAAAGTAAATTCTAAAATGAAAGATAATAACTTAGTCACCGAAGAATACAACAATATAGTGGATGAATTGAAAAGTTTAGAAAATGTAATAGATTCTTCTATTTCAAAAGAAGAAGATAGAATAATCTCAGCTTATTATGAAACTTCTAGGCAAAAAGAAGAAGTTATTCGTCAAATTAAGTCCAAAACAAAAGAAAAAGAACAACTTAATAATTCGATAGATAATCTAGAGGCTACAAATAAGTTGAATAATAGTGAATTATACTCATTGGAAAAAGAACTTAAAACTCTTGAGATAAATATAAGCAAGATGGATGTTAAATTAGATAACTATTTAAGAATATTAAGCGAAGACTATGAGATGACTTATGAAAAAGCTAAAGCAAATTATGTGTTGGATATTGAATTAGATGAAGCTAGGCAAAAAGTAAACTCTTATAAAAATTCAATTAAACAGATAGGAATGGTAAATTTACAATCAATAGAAGATTATAAGAAAGTTTATGAAAGATTTAATTTCTTAAATACTCAAAAAACAGATTTACTAAATGCAAAAGATACTTTGTTAGAAATAATAGATGAAATGGATTCAATAATGAAAGAAGAGTTTTTAACTACTTTTAATAACATAGAAAGAGAATTTCAAAAGGTATTTAAAGAGCTATTTAAAGGAGGCTCAGCTACATTAAAACTTACTGATCCAGATAATATTTTAGAAACAGGAATTGATATTATTGCATCACCTCCAGGTAAAAAGCTAACTTCTATAAATCTATTATCAGGAGGGGAAAAGACCTTAACAGCAATCTGTCTTATATTTGCAATTCTTAATGTTAAAACTATACCATTTTGCTTGTTTGATGAGGTGGAAGCTGCTTTAGATGAAGCTAATGTTGATAATTTTGGAAAGTATTTAGACAATTATAAAGACAAAACACAGTTTTTGATTATAACTCATAAGAAAAAGACTATGGAATACGCTAATACTCTTTATGGTATAACAATGCAGGAGTCCGGAGTTTCAAAACTTGTTAGTGTAAAATTGGACAATGTATAAAGTATTAAATATAATTTTAATACTTTTTTATTTTAAATGAATATCAAGCATTTTTGACTAAAAAATGTATTAGTGGTAAAATACAAAGATAACAAATGTTTATGTAAAGGGGAGAATAAAATGGCATATATAGAATTTTCAAATGTTACAAAGGAATATGCTAGCGGAGAAGTAAAAGTCTTAGCGCTTAATAATACTAACTTTAAAATTGAAAAAGGTGAATTGGTTGTAATACTAGGGCCATCCGGTGCTGGAAAGACTACCGCTCTTAATATTTTAGGTGGAATGGATAGTGCAACAAGTGGGAAAGTTATTGTTGCTAATAAAGATATTACAAAATATTCTAAGAATAAACTTATAAAATATCGTCGTAATGATATTGGCTTTGTATTTCAATTTTATAATTTGATTCAAAACTTGACCACGCTAGAAAATGTGGAATTAGCAACAGAAATCTGTAAAAAGCCCCTTGAGCCTAAAGAAATCTTGGAAAAAGTTGGTCTTGGAAATAGACTTAATAATTTTCCAGCACAATTATCTGGAGGAGAGCAACAACGTGTTGCGATAGCTAGGGCGATTGCTAAGAATCCTAAAATACTATTATGTGATGAACCAACAGGAGCACTTGATTATTCTACTGGAAAGCAAATATTAAAGTTGCTACAAGATACTGCACATAAAGATAAAATGACTGTTATTATAATTACACATAATGCTGCGATAGCACCTATGGCGGATAAAGTTATTAAATTTAAGAATGGTACGGTTGAAGGTGTTGTTATTAATGATAATCCAACTCCAATCGAAAGGATTGAATGGTAATGAAGACTTTATTTAAAGAAAGTATTGTCTCTGTAAAAAGAAACTTTAAGAGGTTTTTATCAATTCTTTTGATTGTACTACTTGGAGTTGGTTTCTTTGCAGGTATTAGGGTTACAAGTCCTAATATGAAAAAGACAATTGACAAGTGTTATGAAGATAATAATTTTATGGATCTTAATATAATGTCTAGTTGGGGGCTAAAGGACTCTGACATAGATAAACTAAAGGGAAAAGGTTATGACATAGAACCATCATACGAATTTGATGCAATAGTAAAAGGAGAAACAGAAGAGGTAATAAAAATCATTTCATATGATGAAAACTCTAAAATAAATGATTTGATTTTGTTAGAAGGAAAGTTACCTACTAAAGATAACGAGTGTGTTATTGAACAAAATCAATATACAAAATCACATAAAATTGGAGATAAGATACTAGTAGAAGATGATACTTTAAAGGAACAAAATCTTACTATTGTAGGAATTATCAAAAGTCCTATATATACATCTCTAGAACGAGGAACTACAAAACTTCTATCTGGTAAAATAAATTTCTATATGTATGTTCCAATATCTAATTTTGATATTGATTATTATACAAGCGCAGCTGTCTCTCTTAATACAGACTTAAGTACATTTTCTGATGAATATGAAGATTTAATAGAAGAAAAAACAAAATATTTTGAAGAATTAACAAGTCAAATTGGGGAAGAAAGATATACTACTGAAATAGAAAAAGCTAATGATGAAATAGAAAAGCAAACAAAAAAGTTAGAGGAAGAAAAAGAAAAATACAACAAAGAAATACAAGATGCAGAGTTAAAGATAAAAAACGCAAAAAGTTTATATAGAACAAACTTAGATAAACTTAATAAGAAAAGCAAAGATGTATATAGTGAATTTGATAATGCATATGCTAAATTAGATAAAGCTAGAAAAGAATTGGATTCAAAAAAAGAAGAATTTAAGGTTGCACAAGAACAGTTCAATTCTAATAACGAACTTTTGCAGGCAAATCTTAAACAATTAGAAGAAAAACAAAGTTTACTTATTTCTACTATTGATACCATCAATACAAATTTGAATTCTCTAAATAATCAAAAAGAGGACATAGAAATTCTTATAAATAACGGTATAGAAATAGAAAAAAACACTTTGATTCTTAATGAAATAAATCAGAAGATTAATGATTTAACTACTAAAAAAGAAGAGGCAGAATCTAATTTATTATTAGTAAATAACAGTATTGATGAAATAAATAATACTATTGATAATTATAGAAATGAATTAGAAAATGCATCTATTACCATAAAAAATGCAGAAGAAGAGATAGAAGCTAATCAAAAAGAATTGGATATTACTAAGGATAAGGCTAATAAAGAAATAGAAAATGCTAGGAAAGAATTACGAAAAGCTTATTCTGAAATTATAAATAGTCAGAAAATTCTAGATGAAAAGAAAAAAGAAGCTGAGGGAAAATTTGAAGACGCAGAAATACAAATAAAAAATGCAAAACAAAAAGTATCTGAACTTGAAAAGCCAACATGGTATATCCTAGATAGGAATAGTAATCTTGGTTTCTATCAATATAGTCAGGATACAGAGCGAATCAAAAATGTTGGTAAGATATTTCCAATGGTATTTTTCCTTGTCGCAATACTTATCTGTCTTACTTCAATGACTCGTATGGTCGAAGAGGAACGAAGTCAACTAGGGACGCTTAAAGCAATTGGATATAGTAACTTTCAAATAATTTCTAAATATGTTATATATGCTCTTCTTGCAACTATTATAGGATCTGTAATCGGAGTTTATATAGGATTTAGAATTCTTCCTAGTATAATATTTAGTATGTATAGCATGATGTATAATATTGGTGATATAGTTTACGATTTTAATATTGGTTATGCTTTATCCGGTACATTGATTGCGATTTTTTGTACTGTGGTTGCTACATTGTTCGCATGTTATAAGGAGTTAAAAGAATCTCCTGCTTCACTAATGAGACCAAAATCACCAAAGGCTGGAAAGCGAGTATTATTAGAAAGAATAGGATTCATCTGGAAGAGATTATCGTTTACAAGAAAAGTAACAGTACGTAATGTATTTAGGTATAAAAAAAGATTTTTAATGACAGTTATTGGTATTTCTGGATGTACTGGACTTATTATAGCAGGTTTTGGATTAAGAGATTGTATAACTGGAATGGTTCCTGCTCAGTATGGAAAGGTGTTTGATTATCAATTAGAAGTTACATTTAAAGATGATGTAACTTTAGAAGAAAAAAATAGTGAAGTAGAACGAATAAAGAAATCTAGTATGATAAATGATGTTTTATTACTTAATAAAGAATCCGTAACAATAGAAAACAAAAATACAACTCAATCTATACAATTAATAGTTCCATTTGAAAATCCCGAGGGAATTATAAACTTAGCAAATAGAACTACAGGTGTGAAATATACTTTGAACGATAAAGTAATAGTAACAGAAAAAATTGCAAAATTACTAGATTTGGAAGTTGGAGATAAAATAACATTAAAAACAGATAAAACTTATGATGTTGAAATAGGAGCTATAACAGAAAATTATTTTTATCATTATATATACATGAGTAAAGATACGTATGATAGTAATTATTATAATACTCTATTTATTAAAACAGATGAATTAACTGAAGAAGAAGAAAAATCTCTTTCAACTTATATAAAAGAAAAGGACGCTATTGCAAATATTAGTTTTACTTCATCGATGAGTGGAGTATTTGATAAGACTATGAAAAACTTTGGTTACGTTGCGGTTGTATTAATAGTTTCTGCTGGTTTACTTGCATTTGTTGTTCTATATAATTTGGCAAATGTTAATATTAGTGAAAGAAAAAGAGAATTAGCTACTATAAAAGTCTTAGGATTTAATGATAGAGAAGTTTATAAATATATAGGAAGAGAAACAACTATATTAACTGTTATAGGTATGATTTTTGGAGTTTTAATAGGAAAGCTTCTTACAATATTTATTCTAAAAACTTGTGAGTTGGATCCGATTATGTTTGACAATACTATAAAATTAACAAGTTATGTTTATTCTTTATTACTTACAACATTATTTACTATAATTGTTAACATAACAACTTATTTTTCTCTTAAAAAAGTCGATATGATTGAATCTTTAAAGAGTGTAGAATAGAAGATATAGATATATGCAATGTCTATATCTTTTTTTAATTCATATTATATTATGAGGTGTTGTTTATAATAAATTATGATTTAATAAGAAATGTCTTAGCTATGGCAATTATTAATAGTTTAATTGTTATCAATTTAGTACAAAAAGTTAAAGAAAGTTTTCACATAAAATGTAGTAATATATGTATTTTTATTTCTTTAGGCATATCTCTTGTTATTAGTACATTATTTTCATTAACTTTCTCTAATCTTAGCTTTATTGCCTCTGCGTGGAGTGGTTTAATTAGCTTCCTAGGGGCTGACTTTTTATATAAAATATTAGAGGGTAAATTATTTAAGTCTCTTGGAGATATAAAAATCGAAAAAGTTGAAGAATCTACGAAATAAATACTCTTTGATATTTATTTCTTTTATTTAGGAAATGAGTTATAATAATTGTGAGGTGAATAGATTGAAAATATTAGTTACAGGTGGGTGTGGTTATATTGGAAATCATACTTGTTGTGAGTTGTTAGAAAGAGATTATGAAGTTGTAATTATTGATAATTTATCAAACTCTAAAGTTGAGGTTATTGACAAGATTAAAGATATTACTTCTAAAGACGTACGTTTTTATAAAGGGGATGTATGTGATAAGGAACTATTAAGAAAAGTCTTTAAAGAAAATAAAATTGACGCTGTTATACATTTTGCAGGATATAAAGCTGTTGGTGAAAGCGTTTCTATGCCTCTTAAATATTATAGAAACAATTTAGATTCAACTTTATCTTTATGCGAAATTATGAAAGAATTTAATTGTAAGAAACTTGTGTTTTCCTCTTCAGCCACAGTGTATGGATTACCAAAAGAACTACCTATAAAAGAGAGTTTCCCTCTTTCTACTACTAATCCTTATGGGACTACTAAATTGGTAATAGAAGGTATTTTAAAAGATCTATATAAGTCAGATAATTCTTGGAGTATTGTTATACTAAGATATTTTAATCCGATTGGTGCACATTCTTCAGGCTTAATAGGAGAGGATCCAAATGGTATTCCTAATAATTTAATGCCTTATATAGTAAAGGTTGCAACAAAAGAATTAGAGTGTTTAAGTATATTTGGTAATGACTATGACACTGTTGATGGAACAGGAGTTAGAGATTATATTCATGTAGTTGATTTAGCACTAGGACATGTCGCGGCAATAGATAAATTAAAGAAAAGTAATGGATTATTTACCTATAATTTGGGTACGGGAAAAGGATACAGTGTTTTAGAACTTGTTAATACTTTTAAAGAGGTAAACAATGTTGATGTTAATTATAAAATAGTAGATAGAAGACCAGGGGATATCGCAAAGTGCTATGCAGATACTACTAAAGCATCAAATGAACTACATTGGCACGCTACTAAAACTATTGAAGATATGTGTAGAGATTCATATAACTTTGTTATAAAAAACAGGAAATAATAATAAATATTATAAGGTTTGGAAAAATCTCTTGACAAAATTAAATGATTTATTTATTATAATGTTAATTTTTTGGGGGAATTAGTGTGCTTGTAAAGAATTTAAGAGTAGTATTAGAAAATATTAATGATGAAAATAAACTATTAATTGTAAAAGAGAATAACTTTTTTGAAGATTCTATTTTAAGGAGAAATCCAAGAGAATTCAAATGTGTATTTACTGGAAATATATATTATTTTGATCCAAGAGATCCAGTACCACTTTCTTTATTTCTATCTCCAGAAGATATGAATAAGACTATTTCTAGAAAGAAATTAAAAAAGTTTTACATAGAAAACGAAAAGAATATCACAAAGAAATTAGTACCTAAACGTAAGACAATTATTGGTTTTAAGTAGACAAACTATAATAAATACATAGTTTGTTTTTTTATACTTTAACTTTCTACATACCAAATTTTGTAAAGTTTCGCAAAAGTTAAGGTTGAAAAATGTTAGATTAATAGTATAATAAAGATATAAGAAAATAGAAGAGGTGTAAAAGTGAGAGATAGGAAAAAGAGAAACACTATAATAGGAGTATTGTGTTGTTTATTAGTATTCATGGGAATAGGATATGCAATACTAAGCCAAACACTAACTATTAATGGAATAGGAAATGTAAAAGGTAATTGGAATGTAGAAATAACTAGCATTACATTAAAAAGTCAAACAGGAAGAGCAACAGAGGTAAGTAGTTCATATACTGCAACAACCGCATCATTTGAAGCAGATTTGTATATGCCAGGGGATTCAATAGAATATGAAGTAACAGTAACAAATAATGGAAATATAGATGCAGTATTAAACGATATAAAACAAACAAAAACAAATCAACATAAAGATATAAAATTTAGTAATAGTCTAATTGGAACAGAGGTATTAACTGCAGGATCTACAATGACATTTACAATGAAAGTAGAGTTTTTAGAAAGTGCAGAAGCAATACCAGATATAGAAAAAACAGAATATAAGATAGAATTAGTATATATTCAATATAACGGAGGAGAATATACTCCACCAGCACAATCAATAGGCACTTTATCAGATAAAATACTAGCTGATAATACAGCACAGTCAGATTCATCAATTAATTTCTCACAAATAAGTAGTGATACAAATGGAAAAGGATTATATTATACAAGTACAAACACTGAAGGTAACGCTACTACATATTACTTTAGGGGTGATGTAGCTAACAACTATGTTAAATTTGGAAGTCAAACTAAAAATACATGCAAGTATAACGGAACAGACGTGGTTTATGTGTCTGTGGGAGAGAATGTAGAATTTTTATATAATCCAACAGAAGAACAATGTTTATCTGGTAATGTCTGTGCAAATTCTACTTATTATGGAACTTTTGTAATAGATGAAAGTGTAGGATTTGATGAAAATGCTTGTACAGATATAGGAGGAACACCAACAGGAGAAAAAGCAACATTTACAGCAAATGTAACAGAAGATATACTATGGAGAATAGTAAGAATAAACGAAGATGGAAGTACAAGATTAATTACTGAAAACCCAGTAGGAAGTAGTGCGTTTAATACTAATTCTGATGATAATGCATATGTGGGATATATGTATGGAACTGCGGGTTCATCAACATATGAAGAAACACATGCAAATACAAATAATAGTACAATAAAAACCTATTTAGATAATTGGTATCAAGAAAATTTATTAAGTTATTTATCATATATGTCGCTTGATGCTGGTTTCTGTAATGATAGAAGTCGTCTTAGCGATGGCGATGTTCATTATGGTGTTATAGGGAGATTATTAACAGGAGCAATACAGCCACAATTTGCTTGTCCTCAGACAAATGATTTGTTTACAACAAGTACTAGTTTAAAGGGAAACAAATCCTTAACGTATCCGGTTGGATTAATAACGTTGGATGAAGTTGTATATGCTGGAGGTGTGTTTTTTGGTGATGCAAATCCAAGTTATTATTTAAATAACAAAACCTTTTATTGGACAATGACTCCTTATGACTTCAATGGAGGTGGCGTTAGCCTTGGCGCAATATATGGTGAAGCGACTTGTGATTTCGGTTCGGATCCCGATAGTGATCGTGTGGGAGTTGGCTGTTCGAATGTTATGATTAGTGTTCGTCCAGTAATAAATCTTGCATCTTATGTTGAGATAACTAGTGGGGATGGAACCATTGATAATCCATACATTGTAAAATAAATGGAGTATAAAGCTTAGAAGAGTTTATTGTTTAATATATAAAAATAAAAAATACAAATTAATCATATAATTTGTATTTTTTGGTGTTTAAATTATCAATTGATATCGCTTTTATATGTTCTTAATATTTCTTTTTTTAAATATTAAGAATGTAGGTATTATCATTAATAAGAAATACACTATGCAGATTATAATAGAAAATGGTATTGATACTCCGCAAAATGGTTCGACTCCACCATATAAGTAACTACTAAAATTCCAATTTAGTGTAACAAAATATTTAAATGATTCAATGTTTTCTAAACTAGCAAATGCATTAATTATATCGGCAGCGCCAGAACCAACTATAGGAATTGCAACTCCAAGAGTTGAAACGTTTGTAATTACTGATATAGCAAATCCAAGTGTTGCAAGCAATATAAATTCTGGTAGTATTGCTAGTATATTATCAAATATATATTTAAATAAATTAATATACATTACTTTATCAGCTGTAAAGTTATATACAACAACTGGGATAGATAAACTATCAAAACCAAAGAATATTCCACCAATTATTAATTGCATTATTAGTGCAGCTAATATTGAAAATAAAATTGTAAATAGTGTAACTATATATTTTGATAGAAGAATTTTTGTTCTACTATAAGGTCTTACAAGTAACAATTTTATAGTACCTTTATCAAATTCTGATGAAACAATAGAACCTGCGATTGATGCTATTATTATGATTATGAATAAGAAATTATCACTTACTGTATTTATTAACATATTTCTTACTGTTTTACTATTGTTTAAATTTGTTTTGTTATCAATCATATATTTAGCTTCAGCATTTTCAGTTGCTTGTGCGATATATTCACCTTTAATTTTGTATTCGTTTTTAGAAGTTGTTTTTTCACTATTTTCAGATACTGATTTTTTATATTCGTCATATGTTTGAAAATTAACCTGATAATTACGTAGTGCATCTTCTAAGTAAGTATTAGAGTAGGGAATATTCTTCTCGATTCTTAATTTTACTTTTTCAATTTTATTCTTTAATATTTGAATTAATCCATCATATTCTTCTTTTTCCTCCTTAGAAGCATCTTTTTTTTGACTTTCAATGTTAGCTATTTGATTTTCAAAATCTTTTATTTCTTTATTAGCAAAATACTTCCAATCGTGTGAATCAAGCTCATTTAAGAAGGTGTCATATTCTTTTTTGTACTTTCTATATGATTCTTCATCTTTTTCTATATATTTAGAATTATTCATGTTATGTATAACATCACTAAGCTTTTCCTTTATGAGTGCAGACTTCCAAGTTTCTTTATATTTTTTAGCTAGATCATATATTTCTATTTCTGAAAGATCATAATAGTATTGTTTCTTTTCTTCAATATTTTCTTTATTATATGATTCTAAGTTTTCTTTTATAAATTCAATATCATTTTCTTCTGAATATTGTATATCACTTTCAGTTTCTATACCATATTTATTGATTAAAAATGTATTTAATGTTATAAAAGCAAGCATTATTGCAAGTAAAATATAAATGCTCTTCTTTTTAAAGATTTTAGTTAATTCATTTTTAATTAGATTAATCAATTTTATTACCTCCAGTCTTGTTTAAGAAGGCTTCTTCAAGGGATACTATATTTTCTTTTACTTCATAAATTGGTATTTTTTTATTTACTAAATTAGCAATTACCTCTGGTATTTCTTCTCTTTGAATATTAACAATAAAATGACTATCATCGATTACATTAGCATTTTTAATTATGTTATTTATATTAGAAGTATCTTCAACTTCGAAAATATAGCTAGATTCTATAATTTCTTTTTTTAATTTCTTAACTTCGCTTGTTTCTATAACTTTGCCATTTTGAATTATACAAACTTTATTACAAAAATTTTCTAATTCGGCAAGGTTGTGGCTAGATATTAATACCGCTATATTTTCTTTTTTAGCTAAGCTTTTTAGTAAATCTCTTAACTCTTTAATACCTTCTGGATCTAGTCCGTTAGTGGGCTCATCTAGAATGAGTAAATTAGGATGGTTAAGAAGTGCTTGTGCAATACCTAATCGTTGTCTCATTCCTAATGAATATTTTGATACTTTGTCTTTAATTCTTCCTTCTAATTTGACTAGTTTTACAACTTCATCGATTCTTTCTTTAGAAATTCCTTTGTAGAGTTTAGCAATCAACTTCAAATTTTCATATCCTGATAAATACATATACATATCTGGATTTTCTACTATTGCACCAACTTTTTGAATTGCTCTTTCAAAATCTTTTTCAATATCAAAGCCATTAATTGTAACTTTACCACTGTTTATACTATTAAGGCCCAATATCAATTTGATAGTGGTAGTTTTTCCACTGCCATTAGGCCCAATAAAACCAAGTATATCTCCTTTGCTTATTTCAAAAGAGACATCTGTTAATATTTTCTTTTTGCCAAAACTTTTATTTAAATTTTCGCATTTTAATACAATATTGCTCAACTTTTTTCACCTCAATCTAATTATAACAAACATGCTTAAAATTTCCTAAAATAAACCATAATAGTTATGTAAATTTACATTATCTAAAAAAAAATTAAAAAAAATTAGCACTCATATATTGACAAGTGCTAAGCATAATATTATAATGATATTAGCATTCGGAAATCAAGAGTGCTAGGAGGTGGTAGTATGCTAACTAAACGCCAAAACGAAATTTTAAAGATTATCGTTTTAGAATATATAAAGTTAGCTAAACCTGTTAGTTCAAATTTAATATGTGATGAACTTAATTGTTCTAGTGCAACAGTAAGAAGTGAAATGGCTTCGTTAGAAGAATTGGGACTTCTTGAAAAAACACATACATCATCAGGAAGAATTCCATCAGAGGCAGGATATAGATATTATGTAGATAATCTAATGGAATTAAAAAAGATGAGTGCAGAAGACATGTTAAAACTTCAAATAATATTTAAAAACAATCAATTGGAATTAAATGACTGTATTAAAAAGAGCTTAGAGATAGTTTCTGATATAACAAATTGTACATCTATAAAATTAGGAAAAACTTCTCATGAAAACAATTTAAAAGAAATACAAGTAGTACCACTTGATTCTGATAACATGATAGTAATTGTAATAACAGATAGAGGATATGTTGAACATAAGAGAATAAACGTTTCTAATATTAGTTCTGATGAAATTAAGAAAACAGTAGATCTTATAAATAACATGATATCTGGTACTCCTATTGATGAAGTGGGTGCTAAGCTTGAGTTTGAAGTGAAACCTATAATAGGTAGATATGTAAAAGAACACGAAAGATTATATAATGTTTTCTATAATGTTTTTACTAATTTTACTAATAAAAATGTAGATATTGTTGGAAGAAGAAACATGTTAAAACAGCCTGAGTTTAATGACATAAATAAAGTAAGTAAAATATTTGATAAATTTGAAGATGATGATTTGATAAATACTGTTGAAGCACAGGATAATAATATTAAGATTTACATTGGAAAAGAAAACAATCTTGATGAAGATATGACAATAATTAAAACTAAATATAAAACTCCAATCGAAGAAGGAACTATAGCGATTATAGGCCCTAAGAGGATGGAATATGATCGTGTTGTTCAACTTCTTGAGTTTATTAAAGAAAATATAGAAAGATAGGGATTTTATGAAAAAAAGCAAAGAAGAAAAAGATAAGAAACAGCACTGTGATGAATGTGAAAATCCAGATATTAATGTAGATGAAAATCTAGAGAAAGTTAGCAGTGATAATGATAATTTGTGTGATCAAAGTGAAGAAGAAATCTTAATATTGAAGAACAATATAGAAAATTTAGAGGAAAAAATTAAGTTGACACAAGCAGAACTTATAAACTATAGAAAAAGAAAAGATGAAGAAACTTCAAATATGCTTAAATATGCTAACATGGATTTAATAGTTGAGCTATTGCCTGTTTTAGATAATTTTGAAAGAGCTCTTAATATGAAGAGTGAATTTAAAGATTTCGACAAATATACAGAAGGTTATAAGTTATTATATAATCATTTAGTAGATACTTTAAAGAAATTTGGTGTTGAGGAAATACCAGCTTTAGGATTAGAATTTGATCCTAATCTTCATGAGGCAGTAATGATTGGTTCTGATGAAGAGAAAGAAAACGATATAATCCTTGAAGTATTTAATAAAGGTTATATGTTAAAAGGTCGAGTTATACGAGCATCAAAAGTAAAAGTAAATAAAATAGATTAATAATAAAGGAGAGATGAATTATGAGTAAAATAATAGGTATTGACTTAGGTACAACAAATAGTTGTGTCGCTGTATTAGAGGGAGGAACTTCAACAGTTATCCCAAATCCAGAGGGAGGAAGAACTACTCCTTCGGTTGTAGCAATAAATAAAAAGGGAGAAAGGATTGTAGGTGACGCTGCAAAACGTCAAGCTATAACTAATCCAAATACGGTATCTTCAATAAAAAGACTTATGGGTACTGATAAAAAAGTTGAATTAGATGGTAAAAAGTATACACCTGAAGAGATAAGTGCAATGATCTTGTCTTATATGAAAGATTACGCAGAAAAATATTTAGGAGAGAAAGTAGAAAAAGCAGTTATCACTGTTCCAGCATATTTTAATGATTCACAACGTCAAGCAACTAAAAATGCTGGTAAAATTGCAGGACTTGAAGTTGAAAGAATTATAAATGAACCAACTGCTGCTGCACTTGCATATGGTCTTGATAAACAAGAAAATGCACATACAGTACTTGTTTATGACCTTGGTGGTGGTACATTTGATGTATCTGTAATGGAATTAGGTGATGGTGTATTTGAAGTTAAATCTACTGCTGGTAATAATAAATTAGGTGGAGATGACTTTGACCAAAGAATTATAGATTATTTAGTTGATGAATTTAAACGTGAAAACGGTGTTGATTTAACTAAAGATAAAATGGCAATGCAAAGATTGAAAGAAGTTGCTGAGAAAGCCAAAAAGGATTTGAGTGGAGTTACTACAACTCAAGTTTCAGCACCATTCATTTCTCAAGGTGAGGATGGACCACTTCATTTGGATGTTACGCTATCTCGTGCTAAGTTTGAAGATTTAATTAGCGATCTAGTTGAATCAACTTTAGGACCAGTTCGTCAAGCATTAAAGGATGCTAATATTAGTAAGGATAAAATTGATAAGGTATTGCTTGTAGGTGGATCTACACGTATACCAATGGTACAAGAATTAATTAAGAGAGAACTTGGTAAAGAACCATCTCGTGAAGTTAATCCAGACGAGGTTGTAGCAATGGGTGCTGCTATTCAAGGTGGAGTATTGACTGGTGAAGTTAATGATATCGTTTTACTTGATGTTACACCACTTTCACTTGGTCTAGAAACTCTTGGTGGAGTTATGACAGTATTAATTGAACGTAATACAACTATTCCAACAAGCAAAAAACAAATATTCTCAACTGCTGCTGATAACCAACCTGCAGTAGATATACATATCTTACAAGGTGAAAGAAGTATGGCAGCTGATAATAAGACTTTGGGTCGTTTCCAATTATCAGGAATTCCTGCAGCTCCTCGTGGTGTGCCTCAAATCGAAGTTACATTTGATATAGACGCTAACGGTATTGTTAATGTTAAAGCTAAAGATTTAGGTACTAATAAGGAACAAGCTATTACTATTACTTCAAGTACAAATTTAACTGATGAAGAAATAGAAAAAATGCGTAAAGAAGCAGAAATTCACGCAGAAGAGGATAAAAAGAAAAAAGAGGAAGCAGATTTAAGAAACGAAGCAGAACAATTGGTTTTCCAAACAGAAAAATCTATCAAAGATCTAGGGGATAAAATTGATTCTAAAGAAAAAGAAGAAGCAGAGAACTTAATAAAAGACTTAAAAGACGCTCTAGAAAAAGATAACCTAGATGATATAAAAGATAAAAAGGAAAAATTATCAGAGAAAGCCATGGCACTTGCTACTAAAGTATATGAAAATATTCAAAAAGAACAAGCTAGCCAAGCTAACGCAGAAGAAACTACTGAATCAAATTCTTCAAAAGATAGTGATGTAAAAGACGCTGAATACGAAGAAAAATAAAAAATAATAAATAAAAGAAAGTTCTAGTTATCTAGGACTTTCTTCCAGATAGGAGAAAATATGGATAATATACTTAAAACAAGAAGTGAAATATCAGATGAATATAAATGGGATTTGTCAGTTATATACAAAAGTATCGAAGATTTTGAGAATGATTACGAATTGACTAGTAGTTTAATAAATGAATTTTCTAAATTAAAAGATACTATGATGAATAGTGCGAATGATTTATACGAAGTTTTAGAAAGTGACAAAAAAATCAATATTTTATTAGATAAACTTTATATGTATGCACATCTAAATAAAGATAGCGATACTACTAATCAATCGTATCAAGCACTTTATGGTAAAGTACATAATTTAATGACAAACTACAGCGAAATATCATCATTTATAATTCCTACATTATTGGAATGTGATTATGAAAAAATAGAGAAATTTTATATAGATAATCCTAAGCTTAAAGAGTATAGTTTTGTATTTGAAAATATTTATAGAAATAAAAAGCATATTTTAAGTGAAAATGAAGAAAGAATAATATCTAGTTTATCTCAGACTATAGGTTTTCCTGAAGACGTATATGATATGTTTACAAATGCTGAATTAAAGTTTGATACTATAAAAGATGAATACGGAAATGATGTAGAGATTACTGATTCTAATTTTTCTATATTTATTAAATCTAAGGATAGAAGAGTTAGAAGAGATGCATTTAATGCATTATATGATGGATATTCTAAATATAAAAACACTATATCTTTAATGCTTGCAAACGATGTTAAAGCTAATACCACTATCAGTAAAATAAGAAAATATAATAGTGCTCTTGAAGCATCATTATTCTCTGATAATATCGATATTGCTGTATATAATAATTTGATTTTGACTGTAGAAGACAATCTTAATGTTCTATATAAATATCTTGCTTTAAAAAAGAAGATACTCAAACTAAATGAATTACATTTATATGATGTTTATGTTTCAATGTTGGATGATTCTAATAATAAACACTATTCTTTTGATGAGGCAAAGACTTTAGTTAAAAATGCACTTTCTGTACTAGGAGATGATTATTCTAAAGTATTAGATAAAGCATTTTCCGAGAGGTGGATAGATATATATCCAAATGTTGGTAAAGTAAGTGGAGCTTATTCAAGTGGTAGTTATTCTACAAATCCTTATATATTACTTAATTATCAAGGAGAGTTAACTGATGTTTCAACACTTGCGCATGAACTTGGACATTCTATGCATAGTTATTATTCTAGGTTAAATAATCCTTATCAATATTCTTCGTATAAGATATTTGTAGCTGAGGTTGCATCTACAGTAAATGAATTGTTACTTGCTAAATATATGTTGAAAAATAGTAATGATAACAAAGAAAAATTAGATATACTAAATCGTATGATGGAACTTTTTAGAACAACAATATATCGTCAAACTATGTTTGCATGTTTTGAAAAGCAAATCTATGAGAAAGAACAAAATGGCATAGTATTAACCGCTGAAGTTATAAATGACGTATATTATGATTTAAATAAAAAATATTTTGGTCCAGATGTAGTAATAGATGATAAGATTAAATATGAGTGGGAGAAAGTTCCTCATTTCTATTATGATTTCTACGTTTATAAGTATGCAACTGGACTTGCAGCTGCTTGTCATATAGTAAATCGTATATTAAATAATGAAGAAAACGCTGTTAGTGACTATTTAGAATTCTTAAAAACAGGTGGAAGAGATTATCCTATTGAAGAATTAAAAATTGCAGGTGTTGATATGAATAAGAAAGAAGTTATAGAAAGTTCTATTAAAATGTTCGATGATGTAATAGAAGAATTTGAAAAACTATATAATGAAACATATAATAAATAGAAGGTGAAGTATATGGAAAAACGTGATTATTATGAGGTTTTAGGTGTTTCTAAAACTGCTAGTCAAGATGAAATAAAAAGTGCTTTTAGAAAGTTAGCTAAGAAGTATCACCCAGATGTTTGTAAAGAACCTGATGCTGAGGAAAAATTTAAGGAAGTCCAAGAAGCTTATGCTGTTTTATCAGATGAACAAAGAAGACGCCAATATGATCAATTTGGCCATGCAGCATTTGATAATGGGGGAGGGGGTTCCTCATCAGGATTTGGTGGATTTGATTTTTCTGATTTTGACTTTGGCGATATATTTGATAATATTTTTGGTAGTGGTTTCGGTTTTGGAGGGTCAAATAGATCTAGGTCTAGAGCAACTAGAGGTGCTGACAGATTAATGAGAATTAGACTTTCATTTGAAGAAGCTGCATATGGATGTAAAAAAGATCTTTCATTAGAAATTAATGATACTTGTGATAAATGTAATGGCAAAGGTGGATTTGGAGAAGAAGTTTGTAATACTTGTCATGGAAGTGGTAGTATTACCTCTGAACAAAGAACTATTTTAGGTTCTTTTATGACAAAAACTACTTGTCCAGCATGCGAAGGAAAAGGTAAAACATATAAGGAAAAATGTAATTCTTGTAATGGTAAGGGATATACTAAAGAAAAGAAAACTATAACTGTAAGTATTCCAAGTGGAGTTGATAATGGTAATAGGCTTAGACTTTCAGGAAAAGGTGAAGCTGGAAGTAATGGTGGTTCACCAGGAGATTTATATTTAGAGTTCATAGTGGAAGACCATAAGTTCTATCAAAGAGAAGGCAATGATATTTATATTGAAGTTCCATTAACAATAACAGAAGCGATATTAGGATGTAAAAAGGAAATTCCAACTATTCATGGTAACGTAACATTAACAATTCCAGCTGGTTCAAATAATGGAGATAAGCACAGACTAAGAGGAAAAGGTATAATTAATGAATCAGATAGAAGAACTGGAGATATGTATGCTGTATTAAAAGTAATAAGTCCTCAAAAGTTATCTAGAGATCAAAAGAAATTATTAGAAGAATTAAATAAAACGGATTTAGGTAATAGTGAGTTGAATAACTTTAACAAATTTGTAAGAAATAATCATTAGAGTAGATATCTACTCTTTTTTTTGTCCTATTTTTTATTATAAATAATATAATATAGTGCCCATAAATTAGTTTTTTTAATATTTCTTATATAAAAAAATTATTTTTGGAACATAATAACAATGTGAAACGAAAAAATTATTGACAAAATTTCCTCTTTCCATTATTATAGTAAGCCGTACTCGGGAAAAGAAGGTTATCATAGTTAATTTGGGGGTTATGATTATGAATAAGCCAAAAAAAATAATAAGAGTGGTTGCTTTAGTAATTATTTTATTTCTAATACTATTTATAACGATATTTGAAAAAGGAGGGCAGATTGTTACAAGCTCAACTTTTAATAATTATGATACTATAAATAATTTAGAAGGCAAAGAAGAAAAGGAAGATACTAAAACAACACAAAAAGAAGTTGCGAGTGAAATCAATAAAGATATTATTGGTAGAATCAAAATTGATGGGACTAATATCGATAATATACTAGTTCAAACTGATAACAATGAATATTATTTGAACCATCTTCCAAATGGGAAAAAGGATTCTAGAGGTACTATCTTTATGGATTATAGAAACAACATGAATGACAGAAAGTTATTGATTTATGGGCATAACTCTGAAACATTAAAAAGTGCGCCCTTTCATGATTTAGAGAAATATTTAAATGAAAGCTTTTATAAGCAAAATAAATATGTTGAACTTACTCTAAACGATGAAAAAAGCACTTGGGAGATATTTTCTGTTATGATATTAGAAAAAAATGATAATAGACACATGAAAATAACTTTTAATGATTCAGAGTGGATAAAGCATTTAGATTGGATGAAGAATAATTCGATTTATAATACTGATGTTGAAGCAAGTTTAAATGATAGGATCATTACTCTTCAGACTTGTTATTATGAACCTGATGATTCTTATTTGATTATAAATGCGAAAAAAATTAAATAGGAGGAAACTATGAGAAAAACAATAAAACAAAAATTAGAAGCAACACTTAGAATAATATTAGCAGCAACTATTCTATTTACTAGCTTCGGATATTCAACTTCAGTTTTTGCTAATGCTCCAGAAAAGGGCGATGTGAAAAATGAAGAGAATACTGTTGGATCTATCACTAATGCCGGTGATGTAGAGTTAAAGAAAACAGTAACAAAAACAGATGAAGAAGGAATTTATAATGTTACTTTAACCGCAAAAGGTAAAGATAAAGTAACAACAGAATCGCAAACTGCAGACATATACACAGTAGTAGTACTTGATACTTCTGGAAGTATGGAAGATAAGGTTTGTGTTAAATGGGGATTGTTTCTTTGTAAAGAATATGAAGACATAAAATACCCCGAAGCAGTGAAAGGTACTAAAGTTTTTGCTAACACATTACTTGATAAATATCCTAATGCACAACTTGCACTATTAACTTTCTCAACTGATGTAACAGAAAAAAGAGTATTTTATAACAAAAACTTTGACGATGTTACCTATCCAGATCCAGATGGTCTAACAAATTTGGGAGCTGCAATACAAAAAGCTGATCAAATGTTAGAAGCTAAGAAAAAAGATAATCCTAATGCTAAATTATATATGGTTATACTAAGTGATGGTTATCCTGAAAGAGAAACAGTTAATCATACAACAGCAGCAAATCACGCAAAAAATACTACAGGAATTGAAATATATACAATAGGATATGATACTAATAATGAAACCAAAGCATTACTACAAGGAGTTGCAAGTAGTCTAGATCATTATTCTGATGCAAATGGTGCAGATGTTGCACAAAAGTTCTCTGATATTGCTGGTAGTATAGAAGTGTCTGTTCCTGCTGCAACAAATGCAACTATTACAGATGTAATCGCTGATGGATTTACTTATGTAGAAGGAAGCGCAGATCCAGATACTGCAACAGTAAATGGACAAACAATATCTTTCGACGTTGGAACTTTAACTAAGGAAGGTACAACAGTTTCATTCAAAATTAAGATTGATAAAGATTTAGAAACTGGATGGCACAGAACAAATGATATCGCAAGTATATCTTATGATGAATCTGATGAGCCAAAGACTATTACAGATAGTTCTGAAGTTTACTGGGTTCAACAAGAATATGATTATACAATAAATTATTATCAAGATAGTCTTGATGGTACTAAATTAGGTAGTGTTACAGGTAAGGCTGTAAAAGATACTCAAATTGCTACAAGCGATGTAAAAATAAACAAATTTAAACCATCAACAGGATATCAAGATGGTGTTATAGTAACTGATATGCCATATGTGATAATCGATGGAGAAAACGTAATCAATGTTGTATATTCTAAGAAAAATGATTTATCTTATACAGTTGAGTATTATAAAGATGGAGAAAAAATATCTAATGATAGTGAAAATACTGTAACTGGTCAAACTTTTGGTAATAAGATTACTGAAGATAAGATAAGTAAAAATAAATATAAACCACTTCTTGGATATACAGATGGTACTATTGAAACAGATATGCCATATACAATAATTGATGGAGAAAATATAATAACAGTATGTTATGTAAAAAGAACTGATATGTCTTATACAGTTAAGTATTTAGAAAAAGATACAGAAAAAGAGTTATTGGATTCTGAAGTTAGAACAGGAAAGACATATGAAGAGACTTATACAGAGACTGCAAAAACTGCTCCATATGGATATAAATTAGTTGGAGAATCTACACAAGAAGTAAAAGTAGATGAAGAAAATAAAGTAGTAAAATTCTACTATGAAAAGAAAACTGATTTATCTTATACAGTAAATTACTATCAAGATAGTTTAGATGGTAAGCTATTAGGAAATTCTACAATAGATGGAAAAACTTTTGAAGAACAAGTAACTGCTGATGAGATAGATGTAAATGCATTTAGACCAAATGGTTATAAAGATGGTATAATCGCAACTGATATGCCATATACAATAATCGATGGAGAAAACGTAATCAACGTTGTATATTCTATAAAGGATGATTTAAGTTATACAGTAAATTATTACCAAGATAGTCTTGATGGTAAATTACTAGGAAGCGAAGAGTTTGATAAACAAATATTTGGAACTCAAATTCTTCCACAAAATATCGAAACAAACAAATTTAAACCAACATCAGGATATCAAGATGGTGTTATAGTAACTGAAATGCCATATGTGATAA
Source organism: Bacilli bacterium (assembly GCA_016295795.1). GTDB lineage: Bacteria > Bacillota_I > Bacilli_A > RF39 > UBA660 > CAG-710. The sequence continues at coordinate 27,281 of JAEDKN010000004.1, read as the reverse complement.
TCGATGGAGAAAACGTAATCAATGTTGTATATTCTAAGAAAAATGATTTATCTTATACAGTTGAGTATTATAAAGATGGAGAAAAAATATCTAATGATAGTGAAAATACTGTAACTGGTCAAACTTTTGGTAATAAGATTACTGAAGATAAGATAAGTAAAAATAAATATAAACCACTTCTTGGATATACAGATGGTACTATTGAAACAGATATGCCATATACAATAATTGATGGAGAAAATATAATAACAGTATGTTATGTAAAAAGAACTGATATGTCTTATACAGTTAAGTATTTAGAAAAAGATACAGAAAAAGAGTTATTGGATTCTGAAGTTAGAACAGGAAAGACATATGAAGAGACTTATACAGAGACTGCAAAAACTGCTCCATATGGATATAAATTAGTTGGAGAATCTACACAAGAAGTAAAAGTAGATGAAGAAAATAAAGTAGTAAAATTCTACTATGAAAAGAAAACTGATTTATCTTATACAGTAAATTACTATCAAGATAGTTTAGATGGTAAGCTATTAGGAAATTCTACAATAGATGGAAAAACTTTTGAAGAACAAGTAACTGCTGATGAGATAGATGTAAATGCATTTAGACCAAATGGTTATAAAGATGGTATAATCGCAACTGATATGCCATATACAATAATCGATGGAGAAAACGTAATTAATGTTGTATATTCTATAAAAGATGATCTTACTTATAGAGTAGAGTACTATTATGATGGAGAAATAGACAGTAGTAAAACTGAATATTTTGAAAATGTGACTTTTGGTACAGTTATAACTAATTATAAAGATAAGCTTCCAGAAGGATACAAGTTTGTTAGTGATAATGCACCTTTAACAATTCAAGATTCACAAGATAATGTAATAAGAGTTTATTATGAAACAGTTCCACAAGGAGATATAACTCCACCAAATACTGGAATTAATTCAACTAATTATCTTCCACTTATATATCTAGCTGGTGCGTTAATAGTAGCTATCTCTAGAAGAAAACAAGAAAATTAACATAAAAAAAACTGCTTTAGTATTAATCTAAAGTAGTTTTTTTTATGTTTTCTAATTTGTTATATACTTCTTTTAGGTTTATTTCATATCCTTTGTCTTTTGGAATATAATATTTTTTGTTTTTTAAGTTGTCTGGTAAATATTGTTGGACCACATAGCTGTTTGGATAATCGTGAGGGTATTTATAAGTAGTAGAAGATGTTTTGATATTGTCAGGGACACTTCCAGATCTACCTGTTTCTACGTCCTCTAAAGCTTTATCTAATGCAATATGGGCAGTATTTGATTTTGGAGAGAGTGCCATTTCAACAACTATTGTACCAAGTGGAATTCTAGCTTCTGGTAAACCTACTAATTCACTAGCTTCAATTGCAGCCATAACTTTAGGACCAATAGAAGGATTGGCTAATCCTATATCTTCATATGCAATTACAGTCATTCTTCTATATATACTATCCAAATCACCTGCAGTAATTAATCTTGCAAGATAATGAAGACTGGCATCAACATCGCTTCCCCTTATAGACTTTTGAAATGCACTTAAAACATCATAATGACCATCTTCATTTTTATCGTGTACAAATACGGGTTTACTATTTATTTCTTTTATATGCGAAATTGTTATGTTTTTATCTTTGCTAGTAGAGTAGGCAACCTCTAATAAATTATATGCAAATCTAAGGTCGTTTCCAGCTAAAGAGGCAATATATTCTACTGCATCACTTTTTATAGTTATTCCTTTTAGATATTCTGTTTTAATTGCATGATTTAATGCTTTTACTATATCTTTTGTAGTCAAATCTTTAAGTTCAAAAAGTTGGCATCTACTCCTTATTGCTGGATTTATTTTATGATAAGGATTAGATGTTGTCATTCCAATTAATGTTATAAGTCCACTCTCAAGTTGTGGAAGTAATAAGTCTTGTTTGTCTTTATTTAGTCTGTGTATTTCATCCATTATTAGTACTATTCCATCATACATTTTTGCTTCTTCTACAACTACATCAAAGTCATGTTTATTGTTAATTGTAGCGTTTAAAAATCTATATCTGATTCCTAATTCATTTACTATTGCATTTGCGATAGATGTTTTTCCTATACCAGGTTTACCATATAAAATCATAGAAAATATTTTTTTATTTTTAACCATGTTAGTTAGCACTTTATCTTTTCCTACCAAATGCTGTTGCCCATATACTTCTTTCAATGACTTTGGTGCCAGTTTTAAAGCCAATGGTTTTTCCATATTATCACCTTTTTCTCATATATATTTTAACATATGAAAAATAATCCGTCTATTAAATAGGAAAATAATATGATATAATAATCATTGTTAGATTAGATAATATTTTTTACTAATTTGATGGAGTTGATATAATGGATAATGAAATAGAAGACTATATAAATTATGTAAGATTTGAAAGAAGATTAACGGAAAATACAATTTACTCATATCACGAAGATTTGATAAAATATCGTGATTATCTCGAAACTTTAAAAGTCTTTAAAGCTGAAGATATAACAAAAGAAGATATTTCTAATTATTTAATATATTTAAAGCAAAATGAATATACTATAACATCGATAGCTAGAAAATTAACAACTATTAAAAACTTTCATAATTATCTATTTCAAAAAGGAATAATAAAACATGATGTTTCACAGACGATAGAAAGGCCAAAAACAAAAAAGTCACTTCCTAAAGTCATGACAGTAGATGAGGTGGACAGACTTCTTAATATTGAGTGTAAGACCGCATTTGACTATCGTAATAAAGCTATGTTAGAATTATTATACGGAACTGGACTTAGAATAAGTGAATTATTAAACTTAAAACTTTCTGATATTGATTTGGAAAACTGTATAATAAGATGTGTCGGAAAGGGTAATAAAGAAAGAATAGTTCCTATTGGAGAATATGTATTATATTATATTAATGAATATCTGAAATATCGTCCTAAATTATCTAAAAATAAAAAGTCTGAATATCTCTTTTTAAATAATTTAGGTGGTGGTCTAAGCAGATTTAGTTTCTTTAAGATATTAAAAAGGCTTTTAAAAGAAAAGAATATTAATGTAGATGTTTCGCCACATACTTTAAGACATTCTTTTGCTACACATATGTTAGAGTATGGAGCTGATTTAAGAACTATACAAGAGTTGTTAGGTCATAGTGATATTGCAACAACAAAAATATATACACATATTTCTAATAATAGAATAAAAAATGATTACAAAAAATATCATCCACGAAGTAGTAAAAGTAGTATAGAAGGAGATAGTAATAATGAAATATAAAAGAATTTTTTTAATGGTTTTGGATTCCTTAGGAGTAGGGGAAGCGATAGATGCAAAAGAATACGGGGATTCTGGTGCAAACACATTAAAAAATATAAATGATAATTATAAATTGTTTATTCCTAATCTAGAAAAGTTAGGAATATTAGATACGATAAATATGAATGATAATGAGAATGTAGAAGCTTATTATACTATCGCAAGGCCTAAAAATGCGGGTAAAGATAGCTTAGTTGGTCATTATGAATTGGTTGGTATAGAAAACTATGTTCCTTTCCATACTTTTACTGAAAAAGGTTTTCCTACTGAACTTATTGATAAGATAGAATCCCTTATAAAAAGAAGAATTATCGGAAATAAAGTTACTACAAATGATGGTAGAGATATTCTTGCAGAACTTGGTGATAGACATATGGAATATGGTTCGCTGATTCTATTTACTTCATATAATTCCACTTTGCAAATTGCAGCACATGAAGATGTTATTCCAATATCTAAGCTAAACGAATATTGTAGAATCATTAGGCAATTAACAAGCAAAGAGGATTGGAAAATAGCGCGAATTATTGCTAAGCCATTTACTGGCAAAAATGGTAAATATAGATTTACTAATGAAAAGTGTGAATATTCCGTAAATCCACCATCTCGTAGTATTTTAAATTCTCTTAAAGATAAAAATTATAGTGTTATATCTATAGGTAAAATAAATGATATTTTTAATAGCGAAGGAATAACTAAAGTTGTTAAATCAAATAATAATAATGCAGAAGCTATTAATAAATTGATGGACATAATGGAGAAGAATTTTACTGGTTTATGTATGATTAACTTAAATGACTTTGACCAATTATATGGTCATAATAAAGATGTCGAAGGATATGCTAGATGTATTGAAGAATTAGATGTTGAAATTCCACTTATTTTAAATAAATTAGCCGATGATGATTTGTTAATAATAACTGCAGATCACGGAAACGATCCTACATTATCAAATAGCCATACAAGGGAAAACGTACCTGTAATTGTTTATAATAGATGTCTTCAAAATCCATCTAAACTTGATATTTTAAATACATTAGCAGACGTTGGGGCAACCATTGCTGATAATTTCGGAGTAATAAATCCTGGAATTGGTACTAGCTTTTTGGACAAATTAAAATAGGGTATGTAAAAAGAGTAGGGGATTCCTACTCTTCTTCTGTGTCTTCATCGTCTTCGAATTCTTCACAATCAGATTTGCATTTAAAACTATCACAGATAGTCTCTTTTTTTTCTGTTGCTTCATCACTTCCACACTTGCAGCTTACTTTAATTTCCTCTAGTGTACAGCACTCATCATCACAATTATTGTAATCGCAGCTAGAAACATCGCATTTAATCTTTTGATTTTTTTCGTTTTCTTTATTTTTATTCATAAATTCCCCTCCTACTATAATTTTGCCTCAAAAGGGGAGATTTATACATAAAATTATAAATTATATTTTGCATCGAGAATTTAAAAGTAAGATAATTATTCATCTCGATGCAAGATAAATGTAACCAATAATTATATCTTTCATTTAAAACATAAAATGTAATATACATATATTAGTATTATATAAAAATTAAATTAATTATAATGATCTATTAATTAATAATACTTAAAATACAATTATCTTTCTTTATAGCAATTTGTTATTAATAATAGATAGGAGAGGTATATTAATAACAAATGAAAATAACGTTATTAAATGATAGAGGATATTGTTTATTTATATGTAATAAAAGATTTTTATTTTTAAAAGGCAACATAATATCAATTATCGGAAGTTGAATAAGTAACATAATTTATGATTATAATTGATATATTTTATAAACTTATATTTTTATAATATCTATTCTTTTTTATTATTAAGCTCTAATATTTTAAGAACTCTATTCAAAACATATTCTTTCTCATTAGCATATTTTGTATAAAAAGTAATTAAATTAATACCAGCATTTGCACATATATTCTTAACTTTAATATCTCTAGCTTTTCTTTTTTTAGTATTATGTGTTGAATCATTAATTTCAATCAAAAGCAATAATTCATTTAATTTATTATCAAATATTGCAAAATCGATATTTCTAAACAACTCGCTATAATATTTATTATTATTTACTTTTTCTATTACTGTTGCCAAATTAAGTTGAGGAATAACTTTATAATTATATTTTTCTAATTCTTCTAAAATGAGATAAAATTTATATTCATAATCACTCATTAACTTTTTCTTTTTTATACATAGTTTTTTCTTTTGAAACGCTACTCATTTCTTCCTCTTTTATGATGCCCAGAAAGATTAAGAATTCTCTTATTATTAGTTTTATTATCTTCATAAATATTCCTTTCTTTATCTAATAAAAAAGTAGTAATACTTCTACTACTACTCTACTCTATTAAAAAAATAATAATTTTAAACTTTTCTAGATTGTATTTCAGCAATCTTTTCTAAAACTTCTTTTGCATTATTCTCATTTATTTCTGTATATCCTAATTCTCTTAAGGCTTGAACTTTAGCAGTATTTAACTCTTGGGTTCTACTTAGTTTTTCCTCATTTTTATGTTCAATATCTTGTACGAATCTTCTGTGTGACTCTGCAAGTTTAACTTTAGAAGCTGTACCGTTGTTGTAAATAGTCATGCCAGAAAATAAAATACTTTCAAAAATAAATTGTTGATCTGGATTAAATACAAATTCATTTGGATCAGTAAATCCCATAGCTTTAGACATATATGCTAGTATATACTTTAATTCTTTTGTTGTTTCCATTGATTGTAAATAATGATATAGATAAACAAAAGCATTATATGTATCCTTAGTATTGTCTTCAGCAAGTTTTTCTTTTAATAAATTAATAATATCAGTAAGTAATTCTTGCTCTTTCTTATTAAATCCTTTTAAATCAGTTAAGATTTCTCTTTCTGTTACATCTTTTACGCCTTCATTTAGTCTTCCCTCAACTTCGATTATATAGTTTCCATCTATTTTAATTTTATCTAGTTCCTTTTCTGAGGTTATATTTAATAAACTAAATAATCTTGTGGCTTTTTCTTTAGGCCAATCACTTAGTTTGTCCAACGCTAAATAGTTATATAACATTTGTCTGGAAACACCTAAATATTTGGCTAATCTAACTTTTGAAATTCCTAAATCACTCAATAATACATTTAATTTATTCATACCACTTACCTACCTTTCATGCTATATTCAGTTTAACACTTTCATTTACAAAAAACAAGTGTAAATTTACATATTTTTTAATATCTAATATAAGACAAAAAAAAAGATAAATGTTATAATTAACTTTTACCTTTTATAATAGATACCATAATTTTTTATTTTCTTTTCTAACCTCTTTTATGATTCCTCCACCTAAGCATTGATCTTCTAGATAAAATACACATGCTTGTCCAGGGGTAACAGATTTTATGTGATTGTACTTTACAAGTATTTCTTTATCATTTAAATATTCTAATTCTACAGGATAATCTTTAGCACGATATCTAAATTTTGCACAACATTTTGTTGGCCTTATATCACAATTAAAGTTTAAATTATCTACTATGCAACTATCTGAATATAGATATTCACTATCTTCACCAAGTGCTACATACAGAATATTATTTTCTAGATTTTTACCTACAACAAATAATCTTTCGTTATTACCACCTATATCTAGGCCTCTTCTTTGACCAATTGTATAATACATAAGTCCAATATGTTTACCAATTTTTTCGTTTGTTTCTATATTTACTATATCACCGGGGATATTGGGTAAATAATTTTTTAAGAATTCCTTAAAATTTCTCTCTCCAATAAAGCAAATCCCGGTAGAATCTTTTTTCTTAGCAGTAATAAGACCATATTCTGAAGCAATCTTCCTAACATTAGTTTTGTCAATATCACCAAGTGGAAATAATACATTACTTAATTGTTCTTTTGATAACTGTGATAAGAAATAGGTTTGGTCTTTATTAGTATCAAAACTTTTATATAATTTGCCGTCTTTAATTTTAGCATAGTGTCCAGTAGCAATGTAATCTGCGCCTAATCTTTTCGCTTCTTTTACAAAAGCATCAAACTTTATATATTTGTTGCACATAATATCTGGATTAGGAGTTCTACCTAGTTTTAATTCTTCTAAAAAATAATTAAAAACATTGTCCCAGTATTCTTTTACAAAATCTATTCTATGAAGTTCGATATCAAGTTTTTTACATACTTCTACTGCATCATTGTAATCTTGCTCTTGAGGACATATATTATTATTTAAATTTGGATTACCTAAAAAATCATTATTAATAGAACTGTCCCAATTTCTCATAAAAAGTCCAATTACTTCATAACCTGCTTGTTTCAATAAAATAGCTGCGACACTACTATCTACTCCCCCACTCATTCCTATTACAACCTTTTTCATTTGCATCACCTTGAATAATTATACACTATTTTAAAAGTAAAGTAAAAAGTTTAATAAAATATGTAGATAAAAACACCTCATAAAATGATACACAAATTACTATTACTAAAGAAATTATAAGTATTTTTACATATTTTTTCATAGCACTTCTAAAATTGATGTTTTTCTTTAGGAATAAATAGCTAAATAATTTGAAACAAAAAGCCATTGAATAAAAGCTTAGAAGCAAATATATGATTAAAACTATTACTTGATGAGGAAAAGTGTATAAAAAGGCTCCTAAAACGCCTTTAAACCCATAACATGTAATAATACTAGATATTGAAAATCCAAAAATAAAACTTTTCATGAATAATATGATAATAATAAGTGGTAATCCTATAATGGATATTCCTAGTAACCATATTAATACAACATAGCCAATATTAACTAGTAAGGAATTAACTAGAGATTTGCTGTAATTTATTCCATCACTTGTTTTAACAAGATTAAAAAAAGACTTGATTTCATTAATAACATTAATTTTATCTGATTCGTTTATAAAAAATATAAATATTATTCCTGATATAATTCCCACTAATATAAAAGTAAGTAGGAAAACATAAAATTTCTTTTGCTTTAAGTACTCATTTTTTGCTGCATTAAGTTTTCTATTCATTATTGTTCACCTAATAAATAATATTAAGTTTTAAATCTTTTATGATAATTTCATTTTACAAAAGCCAACAAATTTATTATAATTGTATAGAGGTGTATAAAATGAATAAAACATTTATTAAAGTAGTAACAATAATATTACTTATTGCGATGATTGGTACATCAGTTGCAGCAATTTTATCATACTTTATGTAAGCAATGAATATTCATTGTTTTTTTTATTCATTATTTTTGAGATTTTTCATATTATTTCTTGATAAGTGATGAATATGAAAAAAGAAAAATTTTTAATATCTACAATTATTTTAATTATAGGTGGTGCATTAACAAAAATATTGGGAATGGTTATAAGAATAGTTATGACCAGAATTGTAGGAACAGAAGGTATTAGTCTTTATATGCTTATTTTTCCTACTTTTTCTTTATTTATGACGTTATCTCAATTAGGATTTCCAGTTGCGATAAGTAAATTGATTGCAGAAGATAATCATAACAATAAGAATGTTGTTTTTTCAGTGATACCGTTTTCACTTATTTGGAATATTATTTTAATGATTCTAATATTAATAATAGCACCAACTCTTGCATTTGACCTTTTGAAAGATCCTAGATGTTATTATCCTATATTAGCTATAGCGCTTGTACTTCCATTTGACAGTTTATCTAGTATATTACGAGGGTATTTTTTTGGTAAACAAAAGATGTTCCCACATGTTTTTTCAAATATTTTTGAACAAATAATAAGGCTTATACTCATAATTATATTGATACCTAAAATATTAGAAAAAAGTTTAGTTTTGGCAGTTTCGGGATTGATTGCGGTTAATATAGTAAGTGAATTATCATCTATACTTATTTTGTTTTTATTTATTCCTAAGAACTTTAGAATCACTAGTGAGGATATAAAACCCGATGTAATGAACGTAAAAGAGGTTTTAAGAATTGCACTACCAACAACAGGGGGTAGACTTGTTGGATCAATTGGATATTTTTTTGAACCTATTTTTTTAACTAGTGCAGCTGTACTAGCAGGTATTAGTAGTAGCAATATAATAACTCAATATGGGATTATAGAGGGTTATGTAATGCCTCTATTATTACTTCCTGGATTTTTTACTAATGCTATTAGTAGTGCACTACTACCGGTTATATCAAATGCTTATTATAATAAGAGAATTGATTATGTGAAGAAAAAACTAAAGCAAGCTATATTATTTTCTCTTTTAATAGGCTTACCTATTACTATAATTTTATTTATATTTCCTGAGATATTTTTAAAGATAATTTATAATACTAATGAAGGTGTAGTATATTTAAGATTAATTGCTCCATTTTTCTTACTTTATTATATCCAAGCTCCGCTCTCCTCTACTCTTCAATCTATTAACAAAGCAAAATATATTATGTGGGATAATGCAGTTTCAATAATTATTAAATGTTTAATAATATTCGTAGGAAGTTATTTTATGGGTATATATGGCTTTTTAATCTCGATATGTGTAAATATAATAGTGGTTACTTTTCTTCATTATAAGCACGTAAAAAAGGCCTTAAAATAAGCCTTTTATTCTCCAATTATAAATGGATATTCTATTTTGGTTAATTTAACAGTTATTAAATCTTCACTTTTATATTTTTTAGAGTATATCTTTACATTTAAATAGTTTGTTGTATGTCCAATAGAATATTCACTATTACAAGTTTCTATTAGAACTTCTAAATTTTTACCTATAAACTTATTCATATAATTAATCTCTAATTCTTTTGATAGTTCAAGCAATTTTTTAGCGCGAGCCTTTTTAATAGATTCATCAACTTGTAACATTTCAGCAGCTTTAGTACCATTTCTTTTAGAATAAGGAAAAACATGTATTTTTGAAAATCCTATTTCTTTTATTACTTCTATGCTAGAATTAAAATCTTCGTCACTTTCAAGAGGATGCCCAACTATTATATCTGTAGTTATACTTATATCTTTTTTAATTTCTCTTATTTTTTTAATTCTATTTTGGAAAAATTCCAAATCATATTTTCTATTCATTATTTTTAAAACATGATCACTTGCTGCTTGTATTGGGATGTGTAAATGATTAACTATCACATCATTATTCTTTATTATTTCTAAAACCTCATCAGTTAATTCATTTATTTCTATCGAGGAAATTCTAAGTCTTTTCAATCCTTCAATCTGTACAATGCTATTTAATAAACTAGCAAAATTAGTATTAATGTCTACCCCATAATTTCCTGTATGAATTCCGGTTAATACAATCTCTTTAAAACCATTTCCTACAAGTGTTTTTATTTCTTTTATGACAAGATCAAAATTTTTAGATCTACATTTTCCTCTAACATAAGGTATTATGCAATAACTACAGAAATTTTCGCATCCATCTTGTATTTTTACAAATGCCCTCGTTCTATTTTGATATTTTTCTATAAACATATCTTCGAATTTTTCATCGAAATTTTCTTTTAAATCCACTATTTTATTTTTTGTTTCAAAATACTGTTCTATAAGATCTACTATTCTACTTTTGTCCTTATTTCCTAAAGCTATATCTATATCTTCTATTATATTATCGCTACTAGCTTGTATAAAACATCCCATTGCAACAATACAAGCATCTTTATTTCTTCTTCTAGCTTGTCTTATTATTTTTCTACTTTTAATATCACTTGTGTTGGTAACTGTGCATGTATTTATAATATATATATCGCAAATATCATCAAAATTTCTAAATTCATAGCCATGATTTTCTAATAAACTTTTAACAAATTCGCTTTCATAAGTATTTACTTTACATCCAAGTGTATATATTCCAAATTTCATACTATTACTTCCTATCTCAAATAAATATAGCTTATTATATCATAAAATTATGAAAAAAATAAGAAGATACTAATCTTCTTATAAATAGTTATTGTAGATTTTTTCTTAACTCTTTTAAAGTGTTCAGTACTTCATTTGTTTTTCTTATTTCTTCACTTAATTTATCTAAATTTGCAGTATTTTCTACTTCGATATTGTTTAAACTTTCATCAGTGTTAATTCCAAATACAGGAGATATAATAGGACTGTTTTTGAATTTTGTTGTTTCTTCTTTATTATCTTCTGTTTTTATTATATCTTCTTCTTTTCCAGTTTCAGTGGTATCAACACTTATGAAATCTTGATCTAAAGGAAGTGTTTTTATTTCTTTTGTGTTATATAATTCTTCTAATTCTTGAATAGAAATGGGCTCATTTCCCTCATCTTTATATTGAATCTCTTCATTTTCATCATAAATTTTACCACTTACTTTACTAAATTGTTCTAAACTTATAATAGCATTCTCTTCTTGGCTCGATTCAAATGCATCTATTATTTCTTCTTTTTCTTTTGTCTCTTCTTGAATATTTTCTTTTTCTTGCATTTGATTTTTTTCTTCAAGCTCAGCTTTTAATAATTCTTCCTTTAAATTTTTAAGTTCTAATTGTGCTTTAGTTTTTTCTAATTCTTCGTCATCTTCTACGTATTTAATTTCTTCTACTTTATCTTCACCTTCAACGACTAAAACATCTTTATATTGAGATAAATCATCGGTATATTCAAGATTTTTCTCTTCTTCTATATTTTCTTTAAAAGCGTCTATAACATCGATTTTTCTATCTTTTAGTAATTCACGAGCGGCTTTTAAGCTTCTTTTTCTATTAATTGCATCTGTAATTGTTATTATAATTGTTAATAGGACTATTATCCCAAATAAGCTAGCCATAATTAGAAATTCGTTCTCTGATATAAAGTTGATAATAAAATCCATAATTTCACCTCATAAATATGTAATTAATAATACTTAATACAAATGAAGAAGCTGTTTCTGTTCTTAATACTCTATTACCTAAAGAAGTAGATATAAAGCCATTATTTATTAACGTTTCTTCTTCTGCTTTTGTAAAACCGCCCTCAGGACCAATTACAACTAATATTGTATCACTAATAGTAGCATTTTGTAATACCTTTTTTATTGTGGTTGACGTCTCATTTACACTACATAATATTTTATAGTCATATTCCTCTTTAATTAGTTCTTTTATATTCTTTATTTCTGATACTTTTGGAATACTAATTCTTTTACTCTGTTCGCTTGCTTCCTTTACTATCTTATTCCAACGCTCTATTTTTTTGTCCGATTTACCATTAGCTTTTATTATACTTCTTTCTGCTTCTATAGGAATTATTTTATTTACACCTAGCTCGGTAGATTTTTGTAATATATAATCCATCTTTTGCTCTTTTACTAAGCTTTGTGCGACAGTTACACTTGGAATATTATTAGTATTGTCTATAAGAGAATCTTTTATTCTACATTTAACATTATTATCTATAGTTGAAATTTCACATATATAGACAGTATTATTATTAACTATTTCAACTAAATCTTTTAATTTAGCACGCATAACCTTTGTGATATGATAACTATCCTCAGAAGAAAGAGTAAAACTATTATCGTTGTTTCTTACTTTAACAAAATATCTTTGCATATTATTCTCCTTCTAAAAATTTTATGACTTCTTCTATAGTCTTAGAAAAATCTTCATAATTAGTTTTAAACCAGTTTACATCTAATTTATTATTAAAGAATGTATATTGTCTTTTTGCATATCTCCTAGAGTTCTTTTTTATTAAGTCTATTGCTTCATCATAAGTGATTTTACCGTCAAAATATAGATAAAGTTCTTTATAGCCTATTCCTGTATTTATTGCCTTAGAACGTATATTATCATCATATAATGATTTTACCTCTTCTATTAAACCAGAGTCTATCATCTTATCTACTCTAGAATTAATTATATTATATAGATTTTCTCTTTCTGTAGTTAATCCAATAATAGAAAAGTCATAAACTTTCTCATTACCATTATTAGAATCTATGTTGTTATTTAATAGTTTGGTAAGATATCTTTCTAAACGTTTTCTATTATTTATATGAATGTTGATATCTGGATTATATTCTTCTATTTTAGAAAACAAATCTTCATTTGTCATATTACTAAAGTCGTAAGTTTTATCTTCTTTTTTAAACTCATAGTTATAAAGAAGTGCTTTTATATATAATCCGGTTCCACCTACTATGATAACTTTCTTGCCTCTATTTAATATTTCTTTTATTTTATTTCTTCCATCTATTTGATAATCAAAAACAGTATACATATCTTCAGGATTTACTATATCAAATAAATGATGAGGAATGTTTTCTTTTTCATTTTCAGTAATTTTTGCAGTACCTATGTTTAATCTTTTATATACTTGCATGGAATCAGCATTGATTATTTCTGCATTTATTCTTTTCGCAAGTTCTACACTAAGTTTAGTTTTGCCTACCCCAGTTGGGCCAGCTATTACAATAATATTTTTCATAAAATCACGTCTTTCACACTTATATTATCATAATTTTACATAAAGAAAAAGAAAGAATTATAATTAATTCTTCCTAACAATTTCTTTAAATTTATCTAAAAGTATATATATGTTAGTACAACTCATAAAACATAACACACTATTTTTATGTTTTAATAATTTTGATACGTCTTCTATACTTATTTTTTCAGAAGAAGGGACTTTACTTATCAATGTGTCAGAATTTACGCCAGGATAATCACTTTGTTGTTCCCTATCACAATATATATCCATTATATAAGCTTTATCAGCTTTTGATAATGCACTAGCAAAATCTTCCATTAATGCTTCTGTCCTAGAATAAGTATTTGGTAAAAATATTGCGATTACATCTTTATCTGGATACTTTTGACGAGCTGCATCTATAGTTACACTAATTTCAGTAGGATGATGAGCATAATCATCAATTATTATGTAATCACTTAATATTTCTTCTTTAAATCGTCTTTTAGCACCTTTAAATTCTTTAATATATTTCTTAATATCTTCTTTACTTATATTATATTTATTTGCGATTATAATTGCAGATAAAGCATTTAATATCATGTGCTTACCAAAAAGTGGAAGTTCATAGGTATCGAAGAATTTACCATCTATATAAACGTCAAAACTAGATCCCATATCATTTAGCTTTACATTTTTTGCGACCACATTATTAGATTCATCAAATCCATAGTAAATCACATCTTTTTTAAATTTTATTTTTCTTACATTAGAGTCATCTCCACATGCAATAACTAAATTAGCTTTATTAGCAAATTTTTCAAAAGTATTTATTATATCTTCAAGTCCATCATAACACTCGGTATGATCCAGTTCTATATTTGTTATAACAGCTATAGTAGGATGATATGCTAAAAAGTGTTTATTGAATTCATCTGATTCAATTACAAACAATTTATTTTCTTTATTAGCAAATCCGGTACCATCTCCAACAAAATAATTACAACCTATTGTGTTATTTAAAATATTACTTACCAAAAGGCTTGTGGTAGTCTTTCCGTGTGTTCCACTAATACCAATTGTCTCAAACATAGCTGTTACTTCACCTACTACTTGATTATAATCTTTCATAGTAAGTCCTAGTTCTTTTACTCTTTTAATTTCTGGATGATTTTGGGAAAATGCTTTAGAATAAGTTACTATAGTATCTTTATCAATATCATGTGCTTCGTGATATATTTTTATTCCTCTTTTATTTAGACCTTCTTCAGTAAATTTATATTTGACTGTATCATCATATCCACTTACTTCATTACCCAAATCACTTAAAATGTTAGCTAAAGTACTCATTCCAGCACCTTTAATACCTATACAATAATATTTCATAAAATCCCTCTTTTCATAATAATTTTATTATTTTTCAATATAATTATCCAATCCCTCTGGTAAAGACTCGCTATTTTCTAAAATTTCATAGGAAGACAAATCCTCCTTGATTTTTAAACATGTAATTTCATTAGCATCCTGGTTTTTATATAAATCTAAATATATATACCCTTCATAAAAGCCATATATTTTATTTATATTACATGTAGTTTCTTTTAGAATATCAAAATCAGCAATAAACATTTTAACTTTATTTAAATTGCTGTTCAAATTATAAGCACTAATGCTACAATTATTTATAGTATATAAATATTTGTCGCTTGCTAGTAATCTATAACTTGTATCATAATTCTCTAATTTAAAAATTCTTTGATATCTATTATATGTTTTTTCTTTAAAAACAGCATAACTAGGACCTTCTTGATATTTTTCATCTATTGCGATTGCATATTCTCCAAAAACAACACCATTATTTTCTTTAATATAATCATAACTTACTGTTTTAGTAGCATCCTTTTTACCACATCCTACTATTAAAATTAACATTACAGCAATTATTAGAGTTCTAAATAGTTTTTTCATACTTCACCTCATAAACCATTACTCATACATTATAACATATTGTTTTTAAGATATGTTAATATTTACAAATAAAATGAAAAAAAAGAGATATTTATTGACACTTTAAAAAGTTAATCTTACAATTAATATAAGGTAGGATGATAAGATGAAATATATATATAATAAATATTCAAAGTTTGTATTGGCGCTTCTTTTGTTTTTCTTTGGTTCGATATTTCAAGTTATACCAATTCTTATATTTAATCTTGATGCGAATAATATTGGAGGAAATACGAAAATACTCTTAACTTTGTTTTCAAATACAATAATCGCATTTATATTAATACTTTTTTATTTCAAGGATATTAAAAATGATATAAAGAAATTTAAAGAAAATAAATCAGAACTTTTAGAAATCGGTTTTAAAATTTGGGTGATTGGATTAATATTAATGGCTTCGTCAAATGTTATTATAAATAAGATATCTCCAAATGAAATTGCGAATAATGAAGAATCAATTAGATCTATGATTTCTGTTTCTCCTTATTTAATGCTTATAAATACTGCGATACTTGCCCCTATTGTAGAAGAATTAGTATTTAGAAAATCCTTTAGGACAGTTTTTAAAAATAATTTATTGTTTGTCATAGTATCAGGTATAGTATTTGGTGGACTTCATGTTGTATTATCCATAGAGAATGTATATGACTATTTATATTTAATTCCATACTGTAGTCTAGGAATTTCACTTAGTTATATGTACTATAAAACAGATAATATTTGTATTCCGATAATTATGCATATGATACATAACTTTATAATTACTGTTATGAATATTTTAGTTGTAGGGTTGATTATATGTTGAGTCGTACAGAAAAGAATAAAAAGACGAGAAAAAAAATTAATAAATTAGAAAAGAGAGAAAAAAGAAAAAAGTTTCTTATAAAGTTTTTTAAAATAATTTTTGTACTTGCTATATTAATTATCGGTTTTTTAACTTATATTAGGTATATCGCAACTAACAATATTACAGTAAGAGAATATTCACCTGATTTTTCTACTTTGCCAGAATCCTTTCATGGCTTTAAAATAGTTCAATTTGGAGATGTTTATTATAATAAGTACACTATAAATATAGATAAACTAATATTTCAAATAAATGAATTAAAACCAGATTTAATAGTTTTTACCGGAGGATTAAAACATAAGAATTATACATTCACAAAAGACGACATTGATAGTCTAATAAAGTCATTAACAAAACTTGACTCAACTGTTGGTAAATATTATGTGGTTGGATCATATGATGATGAAACCGTTGTTGATATATTAAACAAATCCGGTTTTAAGATTTTAGATGAGGAAGATGAACTTATATATTTTAATAGTAATACTCCAATACTTCTAAGAGGAATAAGAGAAAAATATGATATAGATTATAAAGATAATAAAGAACTATTTAAAATAAATATTGTACATGAATCAGATAAAGCAAAAGAAATAATAAAATATAATTCACCAGAGATAATAATGTCAGGCAACTCTTTAAATGGTCAAATAAGACTTCCTTATATGGGAGGATTGATAAAACCTGATGGAAGTAAGAATTATTATGAGGAATATTATAAATTAGAAGATACAAATTTATATATAACAGGCGGGATTGGAACAAATAACTACCCTATTCGTTTGTTTAATCATCCAAGTATAAATTTTTATAGATTAAGAAAAAAATAAAAGAAACTACTCTTTTATTTTTTTAATTTATTTATTTCAAATCATAATTTAATTTCTTTAATTCATCTAAAACAAATAATCCGTCTTTTCTAATCAATTTATCATCAAAATATATTTCTCCTCCACCATATTCACTTCTTTGAATTAAAACTAAATCCCAATGAACCGATGAATCGTTTCCGTTGTAGCAATCTTTATATGCTGCTCCTGGAGTAAAATGAATGCTTCCTATTATTTTCTCATCATATAATATATCTCCCATAGGATTTAAAATTTTAGGATTTAATCCAAGAGAAAACTCTCCGATGTATCTAGCTCCCTCATCAGTTTGAAATATATCTAATAATTTTTCTTGTTTATCTTTATCAGTATAAGCATTAATTATTTTACCGTTTTTAAATTCTAATTTTATATTTTTAAAAACTTCGCCTCTATAGGTACTTGTAGTATTATAAGTAATATAACCATTAACACTATTTTTTATAGGAGCAGTATAAATTTCTCCATCTGGTAAATTACTATTTCCAACACATGGAATAATAGGCATTCCTTTAATTGAAAAGGTAATATCTGTATTAGGGGCAGTTATGCGTACTTTGTCAGTTTGTTCCATTAATCTCTTTAGTGGTTTTAAATCTTTGCTTAATTCTCTATAATCTATATTCATTACATCTAAAGAATAATTTTTAAATTCATCTATTGTCATTTTTGCTTTGTAACTATCTACAATAGATGGATAATTAAGGAGCACCCATCGTCTTTCATTTACAAGTTTATTATGTGATTCATATGTTTTTTCTAGAATTTCTCGTGTAATTTTAGGATCAATCAACTTATTTTCATAATCATTTATGTTATATTTAATATTTATAAACACATCAAAATTAGAAAGCTCAAACTCTTTATATTTTTTAATTAGTTCTATTCTTTTGCTGGTTGTTATTTGCTTTAAATAAGCAGATAAACTCACATCTTCATAACTAACCATCGCAATAGCATCTTTAGAGGAAATAGATGCTATTAATTCTTTTACAAAGTTATTTGCATCAAGACTTTGATAAGTAATAAGCACTCTATCTCCTTTTTTAATATTTAGACTATAATCTACTATTGTTTTTGCTAGTTGTTTTTCCTTAGTATCCATTATAAACACCTCACATTAATTATATTTATACATAAAATACTCTAGGAGGAGAAATTTATGTATTCTTATAATAGTATGCCAAGATATAGTCAAAATATGTACTATAGGCCAAGTAGTAGTGTTTATAGTAATCAAAGCAATGATCGTCTAATAGGTGCAGGATTTGTCGGACCTCTACTATTAGGAGGACTTGCAGGATATGCCATAGGAAGACCAAACTATTATCCTTATCCAGCACCTTATCCAGTTTACTACAATAATTATTACTATCCATATTACTATTAAAAAAAGAGAAATAATTCTCTTTTTTTATAAATAATTTAATTCTTAACTAAATACTTCAAAATGATTCCCAGAATCTAGATATAGTGTTCCTTTTTTATTATTTAATGTTGGATATATTTCATTATAATAGTTAAGCTTTGAAAACTTACTTATATTTACATATACATGGTTTCCATCATCCATATAAAGTAAAAATCTAGTGTTGTCGTACTCACTTTTAGAATATATTATCTCTGATATTTGACTTCTTATTAAATCATCTATATTAGATAACTCTTTTATCAAACTTTCATATATTTCAGGGTCAACTTCATTAGTGAGAACTGGAACTTTTACATTTACCATTTCAGATATTATTCCTTCTTCTAATATTAATTTATTATCTTTTATGAATAGTGGTTTATATTCAGTTACATATATCTTCAAAACATTAAAAAATCTCTTTTTTATTTTTACATCTTTTATTATTGGATTTTGTTTTATATTTTTTTTCATAGTTCTAGAAAAAGTTTTATAAAAGCTAGGATACTCTTCTATTTTAGCTAATTCTATAATTTGTTGATCAGTTAATATGTTATTACCATATATGTATATATTTTTAATTTTAGTATCAGCTAGATAAGTAATTGCAAAATATAATCCTACACATATAACTAAGAAGATCAAAATTGGAATTATTTTAAATCTTATTTTCTTTTTTAACTTTTTTGGCATATTACCTACTCCCAATTAACAAATTCTTGTTCTACTTTTAACTTTATACCATAATTATCTTCAACTGCAGTCTGGACAAATTCTATTAATTCTTTTACATCCTCTGCAGTTGCATTACCTAAATTTATTATAAAATTAGCGTGTTTATTGCTTACTTGAGCGCCACCCTTGGTCAAACCTTTTAAACCTATATCTTCTATTAGTTTTCCAGCAAACATTCCTTCAGGATTGCGAAAAACGCTTCCTGCTGAAGGATATTCAAGTGGCTGAGATTCTAATCGTCTCTTTTTTCTTTCGTTGTTTATTTCGGTTATTTCGCTTTTTTTACCTGGCTTTAGTTTTAAAGTTGCCTCTAAGCAAATATAATCTTTATTATGCTGTAAAAAAGAGTCCCTATAATGAAATTTAAGCTCTTTATTTGTCATTGTTATAATTTTAAAATCTGGAGTCAGTACTTTTACACTCTTTACAATATAACCCATATCGCTTTTATAAGCCCCAGCATTCATGTATACTGCCCCACCAATAGTTCCAGGAATACCTGATGCAAATTCCAAACCAGATAATGACTTCCTAGTTGCTAAAGCTGAAAGTTTCATCAAATTATATCCAGCACCAACAACAACCTTATTTCCAACGATTTCTAAGTTATTTAGCTCATCTAACTTTATTATTATACCCTCATATGTTTTACTACTAAAAACGGTATTAGAACCGTTTCCAAGTATTTTATGTTTTATAGAATTTGATTTTATATATTTTAATAACTCAGTTAATTTTTTTATATCTTTAGGATAGACTATTACATTAGCCTTTCCTCCTACTTTATAAGTAGTAAATTCAGATAGACTTGCATTTTCTATATATTTTCCAATTTGTTTTTCTTTTATGAAGTCTATATATTTATTCATTTTTATCACCATCTATTGTTTTTCTTATAATCTCGTATATTTTTGTAGCGCTATTCTTAATACTTAACTTAGCATTTGCCTTTTTCATTTTATCATAAATTTTATCATTATTTAATATTTTATCTATCTCTTTAATCAAAGTTTTATCATTTAAATTTTTCTCTTCAATCAATATTGATGCACCACTGTCAGACAATACTTTGGCGTTTTTATATTGATGATTATGGGTAACATAAGGAGAAGGAATAAGTATACTAGGAAGTTCTAATGCTGTTATCTCAGAAATAGTTGATGCTCCCGCCCTAGAAACTATTAAATCAATACTTTTCATAACCCCTAACATATCATTTAAGAATTCTACTATCTTAACGTTTTTTGGCAAGTTTAAGTTTTTATAATCTTCAAAATAACCTTTTCCGGTTACAAATAAGACCTCATATTCTTTATCTTTAAATTTAGGTAATATATCTTTCATGATATTATTTATGGTTAAACTACCTAAACTTCCCATGACTATTAAAACAGTTTTTTTATTCTTTGATAGACCGTATTTGCTTTTTAATACAGGCTTAGCATTTACTGCCTCTTCACTTCTAGGATTTCCTGTAAAAAACGTTTTATTTTTATCAAAGTATTTTAGAGATTCTTCTAAGGAAACTCCTATTACTGTTGCTTTATTTTTTAGAATTTTATTAGAAAGTCCTGGTATTGAATTTTGCTCATGAATAAATGTTTTATAACCCAAAGATGAAGCAGCGGTTATAACTGGAAAAGTGATATAGCCTCCTATTCCTAAGACTATATCTGGATTAAATTCTTTTATAATTGATTTGCACTTTTTAATTCCTTTATTCAAAGAAGATAAAACTTCTATATTTTTTAATACGTTTTTTCTATTCAACCCTTTCATTTCTATTCCAATATATTTAATTTTTAAATCTGGAATTATAGTAGATTCCATTCTATCTGTTGTTCCTATATATAGAATTTCACTATTTGGTTCGTTTTCTTTTATTTTGTTGATAACTGCTAAAGCAGGAAAAATATGACCACCCGTTCCACCTGCACTTACAATTACTCTCATTCAATCACATCCTAAGTTTATTATATCATATTATATGCAATAGTAAAATAAAGTAAAATTCTATATAGATATTTTATTCTTCGCTAGTCTACTATTTAATGCCCTCATTGCTTCTTCTATATCGTTAAAATATATAGTCTCGTTTTTTAATTTTTGATAAGTTTCATTACCTTTTCCAAGAATTAGAACTATATCATTTTCTTTCGCAATATTTATTGCTTTCTGTATAGCTTCTCTTCTATCTACTACTATTTCATAATTAGTTCTATCTTTAATTTCACTTATCATCATATTTATTATATCACGCGGATCTTCGCTTCTGGGATCTTCATAAGTAAATATAGCATAACTTGCATTATCAGTAACACATTTCCCCATTATAGGTCGTTTTAAATAATCACGTTCTCCTGCAGAACCAATAACAACAATGCTACGATTTATATTTAATGTATGAACAAAATCTAGTAAGTTTTTAATACCATTTGGTGTATGTGCATAATCCACCATTACAGTAAATTTTTGACCAATATTTGGCAAAATATCAAGTCTTCCTGAGATTTTAATATGTTTTATATTCTTTTCTATATCTTCTAATTTAAATCCTAGTGATATTGCACATAATAAACCAGCAATCAGATTATAAACATTGAAATTACCAAGAAGAGGGCTTTCAATATTATATATTTTATCTAAATATTTAAATTTAATATCAGTTTTATAACTCTTTATATTAGTTTCTAATATTTGGATTGTAGCATTCTTATTACAACCATATGTAAAAACTTTTGTATGAGTTGCTTTTAATATTTGATCATAATATTCATCATCGATGTTTAATATAGAAAATCCATTTTCTTTTACTTGTCTAAATAAATTGGATTTGCAGTCTATATAGTTTTCAAATGTTTTATGAATATTTAAGTGTTCTCTTGTAATGTTGGTAATAATTCCTCCATCAAATTTTAAATTATCTAATCTATGTCTAAAAAATGCTTCGCTTGAAGTTTCCATAACTACATATTTACATCCAGCTTCTACAAAATCATAGAAATATTTATATAATTTATCACTATCTGGTGTTGTATTATTTATTTCTTTATTAAATTTGTAAC
This sequence comes from Bacilli bacterium, assembly GCA_016295795.1. Classification (GTDB taxonomy): domain Bacteria; phylum Bacillota_I; class Bacilli_A; order RF39; family UBA660; genus CAG-710. Next base: position 4,535 of record JAEDKN010000004.1, on the reverse strand, counting down.
AGCTTCTCCCATTGGTTCCAATATAACCACACTTATCATTTCCAATTAAAGTTTGTATTATAGTCGCAGTTGAAGTTTTACCGTCTGTGCCAGTTATTCCTATTATAGTTAATTTTTCTTCTGGATGATCATAAAATTTAGAGCAAATAAGTGGCAACTCTTTATTAGTGTCTTCTACCTTGATTGTAGGTATATCGAAATTAACATCACGACTAACTACTATAGCGCTTGCACCATTTTTTATTGCATCATTAATAAAATCATGTCTATCTGCATTAACGCCTTTAGTACAAACAAATAAGTCCCCTTTTTCAACCTCTTTGGAATTTATTTTTATTCCTTTTATTTCTATGTCATAATCACAATCAAATAGTTCATTTAATTTTTTCATTATATCAACTCCACTATACTAAATTATACAATAAATATTAACAAAAAGTTAGAAATATCGTTGCATTATACAAATATTTACATTATTATTAATTTGGTGGTTAAAATGAGATTAAACATAATTAATGCATGTAGCGACTTGGGTGTTAATATATATGGAAGCAATCTTGGACCTGAAGTATTAAAAAAACATATTATAAATAATGATAAAATAAATGATATTATAGATGTTAAATATGAGAATGTAACCAAAAGCAATGATAAAAATGATTTAGCAAAAAATTTAGGTGAGTTAAATAAATTCAATGAAAAACTATATAAAGCTGTTCAATTAACTAAGAAAGAAGGAATCTTTCCAATCACAGTTGGTGGTGATCACAGCATAGCGATATCTTCTGCTTTAGCTTCCATAGAACATGAAAATTCACTAGGTATCATTTGGATAGATACTCATCCTGATTTTAATACTTTTGAGACTACTACAACTGGAAATATCCACGGTATGCCGCTTGCGACTATTACTGGTAATAATAAGACAAAACTAACCAAATTCCACAATGGTAATTTTTATAAAAATGAAAATACAGTAATTATTGGTGCAAGAGACATAGATCCGCTTGAAAAAGAGAACTTAGAAAAGGCAAATATAAAAATCTTTTCTACCAATGACGTTAAAACTAAAAATATAGAAAAAATTATAGATGAAGCAGTATCTATTGCTCTTTTAAATACAAACGGTCTACATATAAGTTTTGATATTGATGTAATAGATCCAGTTATCGCACCCGGAATATCAGTAGGATTTAAAAATGGAATTAGTAAAAAAAATGTAGAAGAGATATTATCTGCATTATTAAAGTATAAAGATAAAATTAAGTCTTTTGATATTGTTGAGTTTAATCCTAAAAACGACATCGAAAGCAAAACAGAACTAATAACAAAAGATATATTAATCAGAATTATCGACGAATTCTCAGATAAAATAAAATAAGAAGAATTTTCTTCTTATTTTATTATGTTTTTAAATTTCGATACTATTAAATCTATGATAATTTGTTTGTTTTCTTCTCTAGATGAAGCAGAAACTGTTTTATTAAAATTATAAAATTTATCATTATCTTTATCATAAATGCTTATAAATACTACATTATCTTGACCAAAAAGATTATTTTTATCTACCCTATTTAATTTACCTGTTATTCCAATACCATAATTAGAATTAGAAAATTTACTTATATTTTTACTCATTTCCATAGCAGTTTCAATACTATAAACGCTATATTTATCTATAATATTACTATCTACACCCATTTTAATCTTGAATTCATTGGAATAGGTAATTGCACTAAACTTTAAGACTTCACTTGCACCTTCTATATTTGTAATAGCATTAACTACTCCCCCACCCGTACATGATTCCATAGTTGAAACAGTTTTGTTATTTTTAGTTAAAATTTCTATTATTTCCTTCATTTTATAATCCTCTTTTCTATAATTATTATACAGTAATATTTTATAATTTTGCAATGCCACGTTGTTTCATTAATATAAATTTAAAAAGAACAACTCATTTGTTGTTCAAAATGCTTAAAAAATGTTTGCTTTTTAAGTATAAGCCACTATATCTATCATAATATTCTTCTAAGAAGGAATTTATTTCCTTTATAGTATTAGCTGCTAAATCTAACTTTGTTATTTTATCTATATCAACATAATAAAACAATCTCATTACTTTTATAGTTTTTTCACTTACTATCTTTTCATTAGTATAACATTCTCTACATATATAACCGCCCTTTTCACTATTTAATGTAATAATATTTTCGCTACTTCCACAATTGCTACAACCATCTATACTAATATCTATTCCTAAATATTTTAAATATTTTACTTCAAGTATAAGCGTTATAATAGATGCATCTAATCCTTCATTTATTTTTTTTAAAGAAGATATTAGTAAATTAAAAACATCTTCATTATCATTTTGTTTGGCAACTTGACTTGCAAGTTCTAAAATATAGGTTGAATAACTTATATTTTTAATATCTGTTAATATGTTTTTAAAATTATCTAAAATGTCTACCGAAATAAGAGTAGATAATCCATTTTCTTTATATGAGATTATAAAATTGCCATAAGTAAGTTTTGAACTAACACTTCTAAGATTACTCTTAATTCTTCTACAACCTTTAGATATAACACTTATTATACCTAGTTCTTTAGTATAAAGATTCAATATTTTACTAGATTCACTATAATTACTCTCACTTATTATTATTCCCTCTAGTTTTCTTGTGTGCATCTATATCACCTTCAAGTCTTTTAGCTAACAAATAATATTTAATATCACCAGTTTTTTTAAATATTTCCCAAACTAAGTCCTTCATTATATATCACCTATTATATAGTGATATATTTTATTAAAATTTAATCAAAATTCCAACTCATCTAGCCCAAATTCTTGTAAATATTTTTCTTTATCTCTCCAATTTTTAATAGATTTTACATATGTTTCTAAATAAACCTTTTTACCAAGAAAATTTTCTATATCAAGTCTTGCTTCTCTACCTATTTGTTTTAACATACTACCTTGTTTTCCTATTATAATTTTCTTTAAATTATCTCTATCTACTATTATAAGTACACCAATATTTATAACATCATCTTCTTCTTCGTAAGTTTCAACCAAACAGGTTACTGAATGAGGCACTTCTTCTTTAGTTAGGTAAAGAATTTTCTCTCTAACCATCTCTGCAATTATAAAATTACGACTTACATTGGTTATAGTATCATCTTCATAATATTTAATGTCACTCTTCAAGTATTTTTTTACAGTTTTTAAGAGTTCTTCAATGTTATCACCTTTCAATGCGGAAAGTGGTATAATTTCATCAAAATCATACAGATCTTTATATTCATTAATTAGCTCTAATAATTTTTCTTTTTTAATCTTATCTACTTTATTTAGAAGTAAAAATACTGGTTTATTCATTTCTTTTAGTCTTTCAAGTATAAAATTATCTCCTTTTCCAAAACCGGCTTCTGCATCAACTAAAAAGAGAATTATATCAACATCATCAGCCATAGTATAGGCTTTTCTATTTAAATATGTACCTAATTTATTTTTAGGTTTATGTATGCCCGGTGTATCTACGAAAATAATTTGACTATCAGAATCATTATAGATTCCTTGTATAATATTTCTAGTAGTACCCGCAACATCAGAAGTTATAGCAATTTTCATACCTAAAATATTATTAAGAAGTGTGCTTTTACCAACATTGGGCCTTCCTACTAAACTAACAAAACCACTTTTCATTATAAATCCTCACTGCTGAATGCATTCGGTGTTAAGCTATCTATTGTTGTATGAACTATATTATTACTATCTGCATCATATAAAACTATATCTAAATCTCTTGGGCAATAGTCTATAAGTGTTTGCCTACAAATCATACAAGGGTATACTATATTACAAGAAGCAGCCATTATATGTAATGCTTTAAAATCTTTGGTGTCATATCCATTAGCAATAGCTGAATATATTGCACATCTTTCTGCACATATGCCTGCTTGAGGGGATGAGGTTTCTATATTAACCCCGTTAAAGGTTTTACCATCATGGCATTCTAAAATTGAAACAACTGGAAAATTATAATAATTACTCTTCGAATTTTTTATAAGTTTAATAAGTTCTTCTTTCATATTATCCTCCTATATTAATTATAAAATTAATTATCTTCGGTAAAAATATAACAACTCCTATAAATGCAGCAACGATAGAAGTAAACAACACTGCACCCGCAGCAGAATCTTTGGCAATTTTTGCTAAAGCACTATCATTAGTAGTAACTAAATCTACAACAGCTTCAATCGAAGTGTTTATAAGTTCTAACGATATTACTAATGCAATTAAAATTAAACATATCAACCACTCTACATAAGATAGCTCCAATATTATTCCGAAAACAATTACTAAAAGAGCCATAGTTATATGTATATGCATATTTCTTTCTTTCATCATTGCATACACTATTCCTTCATATGCATGTAAAAAGCTATCTTTTAATGTTTTATTTTTCTTATTATCATATTTTTTCTTACTTATAAATTCCATAGTAATTTAGTACCTCCTCTTGTTTACT
>JAEDKN010000058.1 GCA_016295795.1 Bacilli bacterium | reverse complement strand
TAGTACTACATCACAACCTGAAAAGATACAAAGTAATCAATCAAATCAACAAAACATTAATATTAAATCTGAAACAGAAACAACAATTGATAATAGTGTAAATTATGAGTCAAGAAAACAGCAAGAATTGTCAGACATAAGATTAGAAATAAAAAAAGAAATTAATGAATTAAGTAGTTCTGATCCGAGGCTTTTAGAAAAAACAGATTTAATATTAGAAAAATTTAAATTACAAAATGAAATTGTAAAAAATGCACATTCTGAAAATATGACATTTAAAGAATATGTAAAAAAATGTGGAGAAATTTCTCAATTAGATGAGAAGACTAAAGCAACTATTGATCAAAGAGCTAATTTTATTTCTGAAATAGCTAATAAAGCAGAACCACAAATTAGTCAAATGATGAAATCATTAGAGGTTAATGGAGCTAAATTAGAGGGATTTGATGCTCGATTTAAAAGCAAAGAAAGTATTGTAAGAAAGATCACAAAAAATTTATATGGATTAACGAGTGATGATGCAATTAATTATTGTTCAAGCACCATAAATGATAGTCTTAGATATACATTAATATTAAATGAAGATAATTATGTTGATCAATTATATGCTAGCCTTCATAAATTAATGGAGGAAGGCTATCGAGTGAATTTTATAAATAATGCTTGGGGTGATACTAATTACCAAGGGGTTAATGCGACTTTGATTTCTCCAAATGGGATGCTGTTTGAATTACAATTTCATACAGAAGCATCCTTTAAAGTAAAAGAAAAATTAAACCATCAATATTATGAAATAGCTAGAAATCCAAATTCAGATACGACACAAATAACAAAGGCTAAAAACATAATGAAAATAAATCAGCAAATGTATGTTAAAACTATAGATGAAATGGTAGGTTTAACATCAGCAGATATAGTTGATAAAGCAAGATATAAACAATATCGTGATTATAGTGAATTTGTTTCACATTATAAATCGCAAAGTGATTTATGGGGTGCAAATTTAACCGAAAAACAAAAAAAATTATTTTGTAATTATTTAGATGAAGGAGTAGAAAAACCTGGTAATTATGCCGCTGTAAATGGTTTAGCCCGAGGCAATTTAATTGACCGTGTAAATCGTAAGATTGAAATTAGAAATTCTTATACTACTGATAAACCTTTTATAATTTCGTTTGATGAGTTTGAAAAGTATTATTTACCGATTCAATATGAAGGACGCAGTATTACGACTATAGAGGAATATATTGATATGCAAGATGATAGTTTTAATGAATTAAATAATGCACTATGCCATATGAAACTAGACGAAGATACTATTTTATATAGGGGAATAAATTTAAATGCATTTTATGATATGACTGACTCACTTGGAAATAATATTGGAATAAAACAAGGCGATTCATTAGAAACAATATATAAAAAACTTAAATTTGCTAATATAGAATATATAGATAAAGGATTTATGAGCGCTTCTCCAGTACCTGTTGCAATAACAACTAGCAAGGACATAGTACTAATATTGAAATGTAAAAAAGGTGTATCAGGAGCTGATATGGCAGCAGTTGGTGGATATGAAAATGAATATTTATTATCAGCCAATCAAGTATTTGATATAATAGGGTATGGTATAGAAGAAATTGATGGCAAAATGAAAAACGCGTTATATTTTGAGTCAAAATAAGATAGGAGATATAAATTATGGAAGAAAAAAATAAAAAAGTGAGTTTATTAAGTTTTGATAGTATTGGCATTATACAAAAAGCTGGTTTTGGCTCACATAGTTATACAGCCGAAGAAACAAAAACAATGAGTTATATAAACAAGGAAATAATAAAAAAAGAAATAAAAAGAGAACCATTAGAACTCAAAAACAATGGTAAAAATAGATATTTTTTAGTTGAAAATGGAATAGTATTCAAATACGATACGGAAAAATTTTTGTTTTATCAATTAAATTTAGAAAAAATGAAGTGGCAAGAAAATCAATATTTAGCTTCGTTATTTTATGATTCATATTTAAAATTTCAAGAATTACTTGATTTTAAAGATTACTATGATAATGATGATCAATTGGATCTCAATAGTGGGAGGCACTTATGATTTATACAGTAATGACAAAAAAAGCAATTAAATTGATGTACGAAATTCATAAAGAACAAGTAGATAAAGCTGGTATGCCATATGTGTTGCACCCACTACATGTAGCTGAAGAAATGAAAGATGAAACGAGCACAATAGTTGCATTATTGCATGATGTTGTTGAAGATAGCAATATAACTTTTGATAAGTTATCAGAATTAGGTTTTTCTACAAATGTTATTGAAAGTCTAAAATTATTAACACATAATGAGAATGATGATTATTTTGATTATATTAAAAAAATTGCTACAAATCCAATTTCTACGAGTGTTAAGTTAGCAGATTTAAAACATAATAGTGATTTAACTAGAATAGATAAAATAACAGATAATGATATATTAAGAACAAAGAAATATAAAAAATGCATTAAATTTTTAGAAGATGTTCAATCAATGAAAAATGAAAATTGTCAAACTAAGTGCAACAATCGTTCTACGCATATAAGATAAGGAGAAAAATATGAATGAAAAAATGAAATCAGGAATAATAGGGTTTGCTGTTGGAGATGCATTAGGTGTACCAGTAGAATTTTTGCATAGAGATATATTACAAAAACATCCTATTAATGAAATGATTGGATATGGTAGTCACAACGTTCCTGAAGGAACATGGAGTGATGATACTTCACTTATATTTGCTACAATGGATTCAATTAAAGAGAATGGCAATATAAATTTTGCTGATATAATGTATAAATTTACAGAATGGATGAATTTAGCAAAATATACAGCAACAGACAAGCTGTTTGATATAGGAATATCTACGCGGAAAGCAATATCAAATTTTGAAAAAGGAAACGATGCCATTAATTGTGGCACAAAAGGAATAAATGAAAATGGTAATGGTTCATTGATGAGAATTTTACCATTCGTATATTATTTAAAATTTTCAAATTTATCAGAAGAAGAAAAAACAACGTTAATTAATCAAGCATCATCTTTAACGCATGCTCATGAAATCAGTCAACTAGGATGTAAAATATATGCAGATTATGTAACGTTATTACTTGATGGTAATGACAAAGAGCAAGCCTTAGAACAATTAAAAAAAATTGATTATAATAAATATTATACAGATACTAGTATAGAAGCATATCAAAGAATTTTAAAAAAAGATTTAAAATCACTAAATATTGATCAAATTAGATCTTCTGGATATGTAGTTGATACATTAGAAGCAAGTTTATGGTGTACAATAAAAAACGATTCTTATGAAAGCGCTGTAATTACAGCTGTTAATTTAGGTGAAGATACAGATACTATTGGGGCGATAACTGGTTCACTAAATGGAATTATTTACGGTAGCAAAGGAATACCAGAAAAATGGTTAAATAAATTAAAAAAAATTGATTATTTAGAAGAACTTACTAATCAATTTATAAATGTAATAAAGTATAAGGAACTATCTAAAGATTTGCAAGGTATAAAAAAACGATGAATGTAATTATCAAAAGCATAATAATATAAGAGTTTTAAATAATAAATGAGCTTGAAATTCAAGTATTATTATGCTAAAAGACTGTATACAAAGTAAGATTGTGAAAATAATACAATGAATATGGTAACACGAAATGTTTAAAAGAATTAATATTAGATAAATGCATTTTAAGTAATTTTGATAGT
>JAEDKN010000057.1 GCA_016295795.1 Bacilli bacterium | reverse complement strand
GATTTACTCTTAAGAGAACAAAAAGATATGGATGTTAAAAAGATAAAATAATGATGTAATCATGCAAAGCATCAAATTTGTCTTTTTTCTCATTGTAATCAACATATTTACCACTTTATTTCCTACATTTCATGATCATTAACCATTTTTACATAAATAAAAACGAGAGCTTTCGCTCTCTTCAGGGGCGTTTAAATATCGTAATTATATATTTTCTCTAATACTTATAAATGCTTGTATTTACTGGGTTTTATCGATTATGAAAAATTTGTTTTTTTATAGTTTTTTATATTTTTTCCACCTAAAGTCCACCTAAAATTTACACCTATGGCGTACCATTAGTTTAAGTTGTTTATAGTAATAACTGTATAATATGATTTTTCATTTTTGGATTTTCATACACTTTTCGGAGACCAAAATAACTAGACCTTTTTCTATAACAAGTGATTAATATAATACCTTTTTAAAGATGTTTTTTGTTTGAAAGCGAAAGAAATATTAAAAATATTACCTACTCGATGATGTTCTAATCAAGAGATGTAATTAAATATTTTGATTTTATATTTAATTTTTAAAGAGTTTAGCTTAATTAATCACATAATAAAATTAAATCACAATGAAGACATTAAACTTTAAAAAAGCAAAAAGAACTGTCCAACTTTTAAGGATTTGTTCTCTTTTTTCGCATTCTAACGTTTTATATTTTTAATATCTCTTACGTCCTCTTCCACGAGAACTTTTCTTCGACCTTTCAACCATCATAGAAAACGGTGTTAATAAAATTCCTAAAATTACCGCTAATATAAATGAAAGCATATTTTTTCCTCCCTCTAAGCCAAATTTAAACTATTCAATCTGTAATATACTTTATCACAAAAACAATTTTTGTCAACTTAAAAATCATTATCATCTTTGGAATAAAAACGAGAGCTTTCGCTCTCTTCAGGGGGCCGAAAATTAAAGCCAATCTTTTGTCCGCCACAGTTCAAAAAAGCCCGTAAAATAAGGCATTTTGTCCATTGTGGTAAAAATACAATTTTATTTATTTAGATATTTGTGGTATCTAAAAGTGTACCTAAAATTCAAAAGGAGGATTATTATGGCTATTTATACAGTAGCAAAACATAAAATAACAAAAGATGGTAGAAAATACTTTTATAAATTTCAATTTGACAACAAACAATATAAATCAAAATTATTTAAGACAAAAGCAGAAGCTACTAAGGAAGAAAAAAATCACATCAAGAAATTAAAACATAAAGAAAATAATAAACAACCTAAAGAAGAATTGAATGAAATACATGAAATGACTTTTAAAGAATTATATGATGAATTTTTTATTTATAAACAAGATAAAGTTAAACAAACTACTCTTTATTCATATAGAATGAGAATTCCACATTTTAGTTTATTATTTAATATTCCAATAAAAGAATTAAATACTGATGATTATTTAAAATGGAGATCATATATTATTAAACAAGAACTTGGAATTAGAACTTTAAATTGGCTTATGAAATTATTAAAAGAATTATTAAACTATGCATATAAATGGCACGATATAAATAATAGACATTTATACAATAGATTAGAAAATTTTGTAGATGCTGATGCTTTGCCAGAAGAAATGAAATTCTATACTATAGATGAATTCAAGAAATTTGTATCTGTAATAGACGATTTAAAATATATATGTATATTTGAGCTATTTTTCTATTGTGGGATAAGACGTGGTGAACTACTTGGTTTAAAATGGAAAAATGTAGATTTAGAAGAAAATGTAATACATATAAAAGATAATATTGTTATACCTCATAATGGAAAAGATACATATTTATTAACATCACCTAAAAATAGACCTAGCATTAGAACTATACCAATTCCCAAAATATTATCAGAGCATTTAACTCAATATAAACAAGAAGTTAAAAAATTTAATCGAAGAAAATTCAGAGTAAATTGGTTTGTTAGTGGTAGTTCTACTCCACTACCACCCAGAACATTAGCTGAACGTAAAAATAAGTATGAAAAGTTATCAGGAGTTAAGCATATAAGAATTCATGACTTTAGACATAGTTGTGCTTCATTACTTATTAATAATGGTGCAAATGTATTAATTGTTGCTAAATATTTAGGACATGCTAAACTTGAAGAAACATTAAATACCTACTCTCATTTATATGATAATAAACTAAAAGAAATAACAAATATAATAGATAACTTAGACATATAAAAAATACCCTAGATCATTTTGATCTAGGGATTGTTTTTTTGAGGCAAAAAAATTATTTATCTTCATAATATACTTTTTGAATATATTCTACATCTTTTAAATCTCTTGGATCATCATCTAAAACTTCTATATCTAAGATAAGAGCTCTTTTTAAATCTCTTAACATATCTTTAATATGATTAGGAATACTTCCTTCATATTGATTTTCTAATGCTTCTATTGTTTCATACAATACCAATTCACTTTTATTAATTACTCTTTGATTCGCTTTCTTCATTACCTTTCATATCCTCTTCCTTTAAAAATTTTTCATAATCTTCTTTATGTTCTTCTATGTATTTTAAAACATCAACTGGATTAATACCTCTTGCTAATTGTTCTATTGCTTCTTCTGTTAACATTACTTCACCCACCTCTTTATAAGATAGTAACATTAAATTTTCTTTTGTCAAAATCATAAAAAAAGAATAGAAATAAAATCTATTCTTCTTTGACAATCAAACTGATTTTATTATTTTTATCCATTTAGTTGTCAAAATTATTTATTACGATTTATTGAAATATTACAATCTAATCAATAAATTGTAATTTATTTTTTATATATTAATTTATTAATAGCCATACCTATTAATAATCCAATTGCTGATATTACTAAATACCAAACAGAATGTATTAAAGCCGATTCGTTATAATAAATCCATATGCTAGGTATAAATAATAACGCTACTAATATTGGATAACAATATTTAATCTTATTATTTGATATTGTTCCTAAAATTGTAGCTAATAATAAAGTAGCTAATATTATTAATAATACCATACCCATTGTATCAGTAGGACCTGCAAATAACGGAAATATATAAAACATAAATAATTGTAATAAAACTATAATAATTTCTTTTAAATATTTTTTCATAAATTCCTCCTAACAAACAAATTACTATTTATCTGTTAGATACATTATATCACAAAAAAAGCAGTTTATTACTGCTCGACTTACTTTTTTTCTACTTCTTTATTGTGAGAAGCATAATGTGACTTGGAAAAGTCATATGGTTTAATAATTGCCAATTTATTATTGACAATATTATTTTAATATTATTCGACAAAATTAGCAATCTATTAAAATATGTTAATCAATTTCCAAAAAATTAAACAATTCACCTTCAATTGAAATTATATCATTTATAGGTATTTTAGTTTTATCAATAAGTTGAACATATTGTTCTATTATATCTATTTTTTTAACAATACCTTTTTTTTCGACATATCTACCGCCGGACTTTCTAGAATCATAAATAAAATATGTAAAAATCAATTCTGATTTAATATTTAAATTTTCTTTAATATAAATAAGTTTGTTGCCTAATATTTCTTTTAATCCGTCATCAATTTCGATTTTTTTCTCTGTTAATCGTGCTGTTTCTTTTACTTGTTCTTCATAACCTGTTAATGCTGCAAATGGAGCAAATTGTGCAGCTCTATTATGTTTACTCATTCTTGGATGATATTTAGGTTCATAATGAGGTAAATTTATAATATCTTCATAATTATCTTCTATCATCC
>JAEDKN010000056.1 GCA_016295795.1 Bacilli bacterium | reverse complement strand
TTATTAACAGTAGATGTAAACCAGTTTAGTTCGTTTGCATTACTTATTTCATAATATTCTACCCCATATACCGTTCTCTTAGCTGGTTCGCTACTTGATGATCCATCCCATGAGGAAGTACATGCATTAGAATAACTGTCGCTATATGGAACAAATTCAAAGTTTATTAAACTTGAAACCGTATTGCTATTTATACTAGTCACATCATCCCAATATTCAAATTCTACTGTAACATCAACTGATTCACCAGCAGCCAATATACTACCATTATTTATACCACCAATTTTATATTTTACCTGACTATTATCAGAACTTACAAATGTGTAATCTAGAACTCCACTTGTTCTTCCGACGTTTTTGATCTTAATTGTATAAATTATACTAGAGTTGAGATTCAGCAATGATGAATACATTGCTCCTTCAGTATTATTAAAAGTTGGCGTAGAATTTTCATATGCACCATTTTCTGTTGATGAAGCTGTAATAGATTTGATAACTATAGAATATTCAGAGTTATCAATAGAAGCAGTTGCATTTATATTTAAAATTTGTTGAAGTGCAGAATATCCAATCGTCATTAGAAGTAAAATTACAATAGTTAATACTGAAATGACAGGCACATATCTTATTTTTCGGGGTTCTTTCGTTATTTTTTTTCTATTTTTCATAATTAACCTCAAAAAGAAAGCTTACGCTTCCCCTTTCTTCTTAGATGATGATGCACTTAAATAATAATAGTATGCATATTCTTTATCAAACAATACAAACAATCCTAATTCGTTCTTAGAAATTTCTGCAAATACTATAGGAGATCTAACCTCTATTTGTGCATTTACTAATTCACTAAAGTTTTTAACTTCGCTCGCTTTTCCTTTTGGTATATCAGGTGCATTTTTAACTTCAACGATTATGTCACCATAATCATGTAAAATCTTTTTTAATTGTTTGATATACTTCGATTGCTTTTTGTCTTCTCGTATTACTCTTTTAATTTCAAATATTATAATAATTATAGCTACTAAAAGAAGTATAGTTCCTAAGAAGAAAAACCATAAATTATTAAATCTACCAATCTCTTCAATGTTAAGAACTTGATTATTGTTTATATCCTTATAATCCATTTTTATATCTATGGTTTGTTCAGAAAGCGGAATGGTAAGTTTAATTTCAGAGTTTGTATCAAAGACTTTTTTAGCAGGAACATATTCACCATTTACTTCAACAAGCATAGATACAGTTAAATCTGATGTAACAGAAAGCATATAATCTTTCTTAAAATTATTTATTATTTGATTATATTTATCATAATCAATCTTTACATTTTCACTTATCGAAAATGTGGTTTGATCTTTAATTTCAGCTTCCTTATTATCTACCAAAACATAATCATTTGACCAAACCTGTTTAATACTGTTAGTGTCTACTTTATATTGGGCACTAAGTGTAGCAATTATCTTATAATTATATTTAGCATTTATAGGTTTAGAAGATGAAAAATCAAAATTATAAAATACATCTATATAATCTATAATAGACGCTATATATTGCCTGTTTTTAGGTAAAAATTCTTCTTTAAAATAATCATTTTCCTTTAGATATACCTTATAATCCAAATTACTCTTTTCATTATAATTTAAAAGTGCAATATCTGTAGTTGTTTTTATATTTAGAGAAGAAATAATCAAGAAAACTGATATCATCAGAAGAGCAACAGCAAAGAAAGAAGCTAAATATGTTCTAATTCTATGCTTAACTATTGTCTTCCTTTGCACTATAATCACCTCTTTTTACCTTTTTGCTAGAAATTCTTGCAATAAAACCGAAGGATAACCAATTACTCTAAGGCCACCTATGAACTTTCCAATAACTTGGTTTGATTCAACCAATTTTGAATCGGGCCCATTATTATTATCACCTTTGGTCTTGAACAAATATGTTCCATTAAGTGTTTCAACTTTTTTAATTACCCTATGGACAATAAAAGAACCATCATGATCGTATACTATAATATCTCCTACTTTTATATCCTTTATTTCATCTTTTTCTAATTTTTCCATTAACACTGCATCTCCTCTATAAAAAACAGGGTTCATAGAGTTAGATGCTATTGCAATCAATTGATAATGAAACACTCCTGAAACCAATATTATCAAGATAGTCAATACCAAAAATATTGGGGTATAGAACAATATTCCTTTATATTTCTTTCTATTCTTTCTCTTTGGTTCTTCACGTTTTTCAAAAATCCTATAGGAATTTACAAACACAAAAAACGGTAAAACTATATCAACAACTCCAATTAAAAACCAATTGAAATTTGGAATAAAAGGAACTATAAAAGAATAAGTTTCCATAATTAATCTATAAATTAGCGAAGGTATATAATCTGATGTATATGTCAAGTAAGTTAGAAGGCATCCTCTCGCTATCGCAGGATTTAATGTTATTACAATAAATTGAAATATCTTAAGGCTATTATCAAATTTATATGAAACAATAACTTTTGAAATATCAGCTAATATAAAGATTATAGTTATTAGGAATAACAAAAATTTATTGTTTCTGCTTCTGTTTATTAAAACCTGTCTTATATATTCTTGAAAAAATATAATAATTCCAAAGCTCCATAAATTCTTAAGTATTCCTTTTATAGATGAAGAATATGGAGTATCTTGAAATCCAACAACAAACCCTAATAGATAATACAGTATAAAGCATAATACTATAGTTATAATCACTGTTTGTAGTATATCATATTTATATTTTTTATTAACATATTCATTTCTAAACATGCAAAAACATATAACAAATAATATTATCCAAAAGATTGGATTTACTACATTAAAGTAAATATTTCCAAAATTATTAATTAGGAGGACAAGTGATAAAATCAAATAAAATATGATTGTAATTATAACAAAAATACTTTTATTATTAACTTTACGCATTTTGTCCTCCTAATAATTTTTCTCAAGCAACTATGTTGTTGCTTGTTCGTAATCTAATGTAACAGTATAAGTTTTTGAAGCGTTTGCTTCTGGAGCATTCTCACCTACTGCAGTAGAAAGATATTCAACTTTTACGTCAAATGAATGTGTTCCGGTTGTATTAGTCAAAGTAGAACCTTGTTCGCTTCCACTAGCTGGAGTAAGTGTATATTGGATTGCATCAGAACCGCCTGCTTGTGGTGTTTCTGTTATAGTTCTTAAAACTGCATCAAGTGTACCAGTATTAGCAACAGTTACTGTATAAACGGCATAATCTCCTGGTTCTTTTAATGCAACATTGAAATTAGCAGTTGTAGCAGTAAAAGTTGGCGCAGCATTTTCAGTAACACCTGCTGATGCAGCTTTTTGAGTAATATTGGTTATTTGTACATTCCAAGTATCACTAATAGTAGCATTACCATTGATTGTTAGTGTTGAAGCCATAGCTGCAAAACCAATGCTCATGAATATTATAACAGCACATAATACTCCAATAATAATTCCTTTACTCTTTCTTTCTTGTTCCATGTTTTTCCTCCTTCTTTCTTGAGAGAAACCTCTCCTATTAAATAGACTGATGTGCACAATCATATTCTTATTAAGTATAGCACACTAGTTTTAAAACATAAAGAGTTTTTCGAAAAAAAATTCACTTTTTTTGAAAAAAAAGAACTCAATCTGAGCTCTCTAATCATCGAAGAAATCATCAAAAAATTTATCTTCAGCAACCTCATCATCAAGGGATATTGTTGGTGCTTCTTGAGTTTTATTAGTAGTAGTATCATTATTATTAATGTTACCAACATTAATATCAACCACATCCAATTTGTTTTTATCTTCTATTGAAGAATTGATATTAGCATTTAATTTTTCATTGATTTTTTCTTCTA
>JAEDKN010000055.1 GCA_016295795.1 Bacilli bacterium | reverse complement strand
TTTTCTTGTTAATTAAAAAATAAGCGAAAAATCAAAATAATATGCTATAATATAATTGTATTTTGGAGTGATTTTATGTCTATAAAGAAAAAAATTATGATCATTGAAGATCAAGCTCTGCTTAATAATATGATGCAAAAAGTATTATCTAACGATTATGATATAGTTTGTACTTGCACCAGTGCTAAAGATATGATGAATTTATATAATAAATATACTCCAGATTTAATTCTGACTGATGTTGTTACTAAAGATGGTGCTAATGGTATAGATTATGGTAAAGAAGTAAAAGAAAAATATGGGAAAAAAGTAAAAATTTTAGCTATTACAGGAATACCAGATATAACATTCTTAGATAATGCAAAAAAATATAATTTAGATGGATTAATTTATAAAGATATTGATAGCGAGTCTCTTCTAGCAAGTATTAATCAAATTTTAAACGGATATATTTTATTTCCTGATAATTATGTTTATAGCGAAGAAAACGAGAAACTAAAAAATCTTTCAACTAAAGAAATTAAAATATTAAAATTATTATGTGGGACAATAGATAGAGAAACTATTGCTAAAGATTTAAATATAACATCTGGTACATTAAAAAACTATATTACCAATATACTTAACAAAATGGGTTTTGATAGTATGTCTAAACTTACCATGTTTTGTGTCAGTAATGGTTATATTGTCCCTAATATAAAAAAATAAGAAAATCATCTTAATGACTTTCTTTTTTTATACAATAATTTTTAAAACAAAATAATTTTCAGTTGAAATATTTAAACTACCATTTATTAAAGTCAATTTTCTCCTCATACCTTTTATACCATCATTCTCATAAATAATAGAACTTGGTTTTTTGCCATCGTTTGTTATAATCATTTCAATTCTATCTAAATATTGAGTTATGATTACTTTAATATTTTTACTATCAGCATGAATAATAGCATTGGTAACTGCTTCTCTTATTATTTCAAAAAATATATTAGCAATTTTTTCATCTATCGGAAGTTTGCCTTTTACAATTATGTTTATGCCAATTACTTGATATATCTTAACTAAATTTTTTAGCTTTTCATCGGAAGACAATTTAGAATCAAAATCCTCATAAATACTATCTAATAAGAATAAAATACTTTTAGCATCTTTTCGTTCCTGTTCTAAATATTTTGTAAGTAACGCAAGACGATGTCCTATTATATCATGATATTCATTTTTAATTTTAAGTAAGTTTTTAGTCTTCTCTATTTTTTCTATATTGTTTATAGCGTCTAATATTTTTTCATTATTTGCTTTTATCTTTTTATTTTGTAATTTGGCTTGTTCTTGTAATTTATATAATTCAGTTATATCAATCAAAGATACTTCTTTATCATAAAATATTTTTAGTAAATATACTCCATTATTACACTTTAATATATAATCATTATCAACATTCTCAGTGCATTTTTTTATTAGGTTATCTATATAATCTTTTTTTATATTTAGTTCTTTTAAAATATCACTCATCAAATTGTTCATTAGTACTATATCACCATTATCATCTAAAAACATTATTCCTGTATCAGACAAATCAATTCCATTTTTTACTGATAACATTGATACATACTCATTTTTAAATACCTTTTCATATATAAATGATATGAATATATATAAAGATAATACAATAGAAATATAAAACGTTAATTTTAAAATATTTCCTGTTAAGTTAAAATAACTTAATATTACCATTGAAATTAAAACTACTGTTTCTATTATTTTCTTAATAAAGGATATATCTTTTCTTAAATAATAAATAGATATTCTAAATGCTTGTAATATAGTTGCTACAACCATTAATATTAATAATAATCTCATAATTTATCACTATCCTTAATAGTAAATATAAGTTCTGTATCAGTATCATAAATTTTTTCTTTTACTTTAATATTTGAATCTAATTTTAGTTTATCTTTTATCTTTTTATTAGTACCGATGACTGCTTTTAAGTTAACCATATTATTATTACTAAATATATAGAGCATGACAGCATTATTTTTAGAATTTTCAATAAGTTCATAAACAATATCATATAAGTATGACATAATTCTTCCTTTAATATTCATTTTATTTTTTACAACTACTAAACCCTCTATATTTAAACTTGGCATCCCTACTATTAATTCATTCAATAATATTTTTATACCTTCTTCATTATATATTTCATTATTCATTTCTGAAATTATAAGCATACTTTTCTTTTTGCTATATATAATAATTCTTTTTACTTTTTCTAAATCTTCTCTCTTAATATCATCTTTCATTAAAATATTTTTTGCTTCTAATCTTTTTTCTTCTAATTTCTTTTCCACCCTATTAATAGTATCTTTTCTTATTTTTATTTCATATAATTCTCTTTTTGTTTTTTCTTCTAATTTCATACTTTCTTGTTGTTTTAATAATTCTTTTTGTTGTTTTACCATTTCTTCTTTTAATTTAAGAATATTAGTTAAATCTTTTTTTAATATTACATAACTATCTTTATTTTTCTTAATATCATACACTATATGTTTCTTTTGATAAGTTTGTTTTACTTTGTTGTTTTTAATATCATCAAGAATAAAAGTTGGAACTACTTTAAATGCACAAGTAGTATATTTTGTATTTCCATCTAACGATATAATTGACATATCTAAATTGGAATTGAAAAATTTTTGGATATATTTTTTATTATTTGGTATTAAGTCTAAATAAAAAGCAAGCTCAATTCCTAAACAAATCAAAACACTATTAACTATTGACATATTCGTTTCCCTAATATATGGAACATCTAAAATATAAAGATAAGTATAAATTAAACCAAGTAATAAAACTACTAAAGGTAGAAAAACTTTTAAATCTTTTTTAATTTTTAATCTATTTATTGCTAATTTTATCATACCTCCACCAAATAAATAAAATATCCAAATAAAAATTAAATAATAACCAATGTAATGATTATAATCATTATGAAAATAAATTCCATTATTAAACTTAAAAACAAGTTCATGAAAGTCATTTGTTAAAACTAATATTAATAATATTGAAGATATTAAATATATAAATATTTTCTTTTTTTTGTTCATTTTACTTAATAATGACTTTGAGCAAACATAAAAAAGTGTAGGAATAAATATAAGGGGTAAATAATACAAATACCAGCAAATTCTTTCTATGTTAATATCTAACGTAACCCCTTTTATAATTCTAATTAACATCCAGAAAACAATTAGTATACCAATAAATAAAATATATCTTCTTGTTTTCTTATCATATAATTTATAATATAATCTTATTGTCCACATAGTGAACAATATAGCAAATAAAAGTGTAATAAACTTATTCATAATATTATCCATCTCGTTTCTAAAAAAATAAGTAATAAACAATATTATTATAATATATTTTTTAAAATAATAAAATGAGGTACTTCATATATTAAATAATTATATTCAAAATAACCTTTATCTCCTCTAAACTTTTCTATTTCTACATAATGATGTTCTTGTAATTCTTTAAGTATTGATCGTATGCCATCTCTATTCTCTTTGCTAATAGAACAAAGTCCTGCTAAAGAATAATCCCAATCTTCTGGTAACGATAACATAAAGGACAATAATCCTTTTGCCTTATATGATAAATTTCTATCTCTTAAATGATGATTACTCATAACAGTATAGTTTTGATTTTTTTCTATTTTAAATACTGACATCATATTCACCTCCTCGAATAAAAAAAAGATACTAGTTTTATTTTAGTATCTCGTAGATTTATATAAATATGCTATGTCATTTATTATATATATAATTTCCAATAATATGTTAAAGTATAAGGTTTAAAAGATGTTATATTATTAAATCTTCTCTCATAAGTTCCAACTGCTATT
>JAEDKN010000054.1 GCA_016295795.1 Bacilli bacterium | reverse complement strand
ATGTATCTCAACCTGCGATTAGTAGAGCCGTAAAAGAATTAGAGGAACAATTAGATACCCAATTATTTATTCGCGCTAATAAAAGTATTAAGTTAACGGAAAATGGAGAAAAACTTATGGGATATGTTCAAAGTGCATTTAACAATATATTAATGGCTGAACGTGCTTTAACAGAAAGCGATAAAGAATTAACGGGGGAGATTAGAATAGGGATTTATTCGCATATTGCTGTATTAATGCTTCCAAAATTAATTAAAGAGTTTAATTTGCTCTATCCAAAAGTTAAATTTGATGTAATCACAGTTAGTACACAGGAAGCTAAAGTATGTTTAAAAAATAAAGAATTAGATTTTGCAATACTTCAATATCCAATATTTATAAGCGATCCTAACTACAAGGAAGAAATACTTTGTAAAATGGATAATTGCTTTTTTACAACGAAAAAATATTATGATTTATATATGAAAAATAGCAGTAGAAATTTGGTTGAATACCCGCTTATATTACCAGCTAGAGGTTATAATGATATAAGTTCTCTCGAAGAACTATTCAAAAGAAAAAACATGATTTTAACAACAAGCTTAAGAATATATGAAATTCAGGTTAGGAAAGAACTAGTAAAACAAGGATTAGGAATTGGATGGGGTCTAAAAAAGTGTGTAGAAACAGAGCTAAATGATAAGACTTTTTATGAGATACCACTCGATTTTATGAATCCAACTACAAAGTTTAGTATTGCGTATAATGAAAAAGCACTAGATAAAACTACATTAAGATTCCTAGAATATTTAAGGGACTATTTTGAAAGAGAATTTCATTAATTTATAGAAAAGTATAAATAGAAAAAGTAAAGTTTATAATGACTTTGCTTTTCTTTTGTGTTAAAATTTAGTTTAGGTGAGTTATATGAAAAACAGAAGTGAATTAAGAGAAATAATAATTAAAGTATTGTACCAAGTATATATATTAGAAAGTACTGATACTAAATATGATATAAAATCTTTGATAAAAGAGCAATTGGAAGTTGAAAATGATTTTGTTAATGATACAATTGATGGGATCATAAAAAACCAAGAAGAGATATCATCACTTGCTAATAAATATCTTGTTGATTGGAATATAGAAAGGCTTAGTAAGGTTGATAAAGCTATACTTAGTTTAGGTATTTATGAACTTAAGTATACAGATACACCTAGTGTTGTTGCAATAAATGAATCTATTGAGCTTTCAAAGAAATATAGTGATGAAAAAGTAACTAAGATGATTAATGCTGCACTAGATAAAATTTACCATAACGAGGTGTAATATGAATCAAAATTATGTTACAGTTACTCAGTTAACAAAGTACATAAAGTATATTATAGATAATGATATACATTTAAATAATATCTATTTAAAGGGAGAAATATCTAATTTCAAAAGACATACAAGAGGACATCTTTATTTTACAATAAAGGATGAGAATACAAGAATAAATGCTATTATGTTTGTAAGTAATGCATCTCGTCTTAAATTTGAGCCCATGGATGGTATGAAGGTTTTAATAACTGGTAAAGTTAGTGTTTATGAGTCTACTGGTGCTTATCAAATATATGTTTCTGATATGGTTGAAGATGGAGTAGGTAATTTGTATGTGGCATATGAGCAATTAAAGAAGAAATTGGAATTAGAGGGATTATTTGATCCTGCTAAAAAGAAAAAAATTCCTAAAATACCTAAGACTATAGGAATAATAACTGCTCCTACGGGGGCTGCAATAAAAGATATATTATCAACAATAAAAAGGCGATGGCCAATTGCTAAAACTATTCTTTTTCCTAGTCTTGTTCAAGGAGCAGAAGCTAGTGGTGATATTCTTAGAAATATTGAACTTTCTAAAAATTTTGATTTAGATGTTTTAATAATTGGCAGAGGCGGAGGATCAATCGAGGACTTATGGTGTTTTAACGATGAAGAAGTAGCTCGTGCTATTTACAATTTGGATGTTCCTGTTATATCTGCAGTAGGTCATGAAATTGACTTTACAATTAGTGATTTTGTGGCTGACTTACGTGCGCCAACTCCAACAGGTGCTGCAGAGATGGCTGTTCCAAATATGAATGATGTTATATCTTATCTATCACAAGTAGAAAAGAGAATGCTAGCCGGAATAAATAATATTATTACCTTAAAGCAAAAAAAACTTAAATCTGTGATGGATAGTCCAATAATAAGAAATCCAATTAGTATATATGAAGTAAAAGAACAAAAATTTGATAATATTTATGAAAGGCTAATATTAGGCTTAAGAAAAATAGTAGATAAAAATCAATATGATTTAACTTTGATTAATAATAAACTTAGTAATAACATTGTTTCCTTTTTGGATAGTAATAAACACGATTTCGAAAAAATATTATCAAAACTTGAAGTCTTAAATCCAATGTTAACACTAAAAAGAGGATATGCTATTGTAAAAAGTGATGACAAAGTAATAGATAAAAAGTCTTTATTAAATAAAGGTGATAGTATCACCGTAGAAATGCAAGATGGAAATTTTGAAGCAGTGGTAAAATAATTTTGAAAGGAATTTTGATATGGAAAAGAAAAACGATATGAATTTTGAAGATTCATTAAAAAAATTAGAAGAGATTGTTAAGGATTTAGAAAATGGTACAATTGCTTTGGATGATGCCATTGATAAATTTAGTGAGGCAATGAAGATTGCAAATAGCTGTAGTGAAAAGTTAAAAAGCGCTGAAGAGAGTATTAACAAAATTTTAAAAGATGGGAAACTTGAGGACTTTAATATAGGAGAATAAAGAGATTAGGTAATGTTTACTTAATCTTTTTCCATATTTTTCTATTATAAAAGATAGGTCTTAAAAGCATACTATTAATGTAGTTGATTTAAAAGGAGATGATATCATGAATTTTAAAAATAAACTACAAAAAATTTTTTTCTTTCTACTAATTATTATGCCATTTAATGTTTTCGCTTATTCAGATTACGTTGTTGTTGGAGGAAATAATATAGGAATTGAAGTAAATTCAAAAGGAATAATGGTTGTTGGATTTTATGAGGTGAATGGAAAAAGTATAGGTAAAGATTCCGGATTCCGAATTGGTGATACAATTATAGAAGTTGCAGGAGAAGAAATATCATCAATAGATGATATGGTGAGCAAGATTGATTCAAAGATGAACAATAACACAGTAGAATTTACTGTAGTTAGAGATGGTTTAGAAAAAAAGATAAACTTACAGCTTATTAAAGACTCTAATAATGTATACAAAACAGGACTTTATGTAAAAGATCAGATTACAGGAATTGGAACATTAACCTACATTGATCCAGAAACTAAAATATTTGGCGCTTTAGGTCATGAAATAATAGAAGCAAATTCAAATTTAAAAATAGAAGTAAAAGATGGTAAGATATTTAAAGCTAAAATCACAGGTATTACAAAAAGTACTGATAGAACAACGGGCGAGAAGAATGCCAGCTTTGATGAGAGTATAACATATGGTACAATAACTGAAAATACTACAAGTGGTATATATGGTAAATATAATTATGAGTTTGATAAATCCAATTTGAAAAAAGTGGGTAATCCATCTGATATAAAATTAGGTAAGGCTTCTATTTTAACTGTCTTGGATGATAATAATATAGAAGAATATAGTATAAATATTTTAAAGATAAACGAAGATAGTTTGACAAAAAACATATTATTCGAAATAACTGATCCAACACTAAAAGATAAAACCAACGGTGTAATTAAAGGAATGAGCGGAAGTCCTATTATTCAAAATGATAAAATAATAGGAGCAGTAACACATGCTATTGTAAATGATAATGCTAAAGGATATGGTATATTTATAACAACTATGTTAAAAGAGGGAGAAAATTAGAGGGACTAATTGGTTCCTCTTTTTAGTTTTATAGAAACTATATTTTATTAAATTTGTAAAAAATCAAAAATTCATTGACAAATTAACAAATAAATATTATAATT
>JAEDKN010000016.1 GCA_016295795.1 Bacilli bacterium | reverse complement strand
AAAGCGAATAGTAATCACTATTCGCTTTTAAAATATTAAAGTTTCTAAGATTCTTTGCGTGTTTCTGAAGTTGAGTTTTGCAATTTCTGTTAATTTTTCCTTACCATATTTTTCTACAACTTCTTTTCCAATTTCATCAACTGCAGGACCGGCACCTTTTGGAAGTGGTATATGTAAATTGTCGCACAATTTATCAAATTCTTTTATAAATAAATATCTACTTATAACAGAAGCACATGCAACAGCAAGATTTTTATCTTCTGCCTTAGTCATAAATGTTATTCCTCTTTGAATGTTTGCAGAGTCTTTTATATATTCATAATATCTAGCTTCTCTTGCAAATTCATCTACTATGATATAATCGTAATTTAAATTTTCTTCGTGAACCATTTTCCATAAAACTTTGTTGTGCATTATAGCCTTTATTTTATTTATATTGTTGTTTGCATTATTGTATTTTTCGTTGTATTCGCTATTAGTTAAGATAATGCTTTTATATTTTATTTTTTTTGCGATTTCTGGTGCGATTTTAAGTATCTTTTCATCACTTATTTTTTTAGAGTCACGGATTCCTAAACTTTCTAAAAATGGGATGTCACTCTTATTTACATAACAACTAGTAACAACAATTGGGCCGAAATAATCTCCAGTGCCAACTTCATCGGAACCAATAGAAGAACAATTGTAATATTTTGAATAATCGGTTTCTTTTTCTTTTTTGCTGGTTTCTATGGCAGTTTGTTCCATTGCCCAAACTGAAGCTTCGATATCTGCTCCAACGCCTTGGAACATAACTTTGTTTTCTCCTTTTTTATTTTTATCATATATAGTTATTACAACGTCTTCACTGACTGATTGCATACTAACATATGGTATTTTTTTATCTTTAGCTCTATCTTTGTAAAATGAAAGCATTTTTTGTTTAGTGGAGTCATCAACTTTTAAAACCACATAATTATTATTGTTATTTTTTACCATATATGTCCACCTCAAGCTAATTATAGCAAACAAGTTAAAAAAATTAAATAAAAAATTGATTTTAGTTATTGCACTGCCGTGAGTTTTGTGTTATTATTAAAAAGTCATGGACCCTTAGCTCAGTTGGTTAGAGCATTCGGCTCATAACCGAACGGTCATAGGTTCGAGTCCTATAGGGTCCACCATTTTTGCGGGTATGGCGGAATTGGCAGACGCACTAGACTTAGGATCTAGCGCCGCAAGGCTTGCAGGTTCAACTCCTGTTACCCGCACCATCGTTAATTAATCCCTTGTTTTCACAAGGGTTTTATTATGCCCAAATAAGCGCTAGATTCCATTACCCGCATTATCATGGACCTATAGAACCTATGGCCGTTCTAGATATAAGATCATTCTAGCCAACTGGCGATAGGGACAGCTATTTAACTTGAAAGACACAAAAGTATGCTACTATTTTTAATCATTAATTTTACATATACAATATATTTAATAATATAAAAAATTAGTTCATCTTAGGTAAAGTTCATACCTACAAGTAATAATGTATTTAGAGGTGAATTGATTTATGAATGATAATTATGAAAAATTAATAGAAAAATTTAAGGATATTAGCAAAATGAATTGGATAAGAGGAATAAATTCATATACCAACAGTGTTGGATTAACTTTCGAGAATATATTAGGCAAAAATCCAGATAGTATGTATTTTCCTGATTATCAAGGGATAGAAATAAAATGTACTCAAAGATTTAGTCGTTATCCAATAACATTGTTTTCGTGTGCATTTGATGGCCCATCATTTTATGAAATGAATGAAATATTAAATAAATATGGTAAGAAAGATGATACTTATACTGATAAAAAAATATTGATGGCAAATTTAAGTTGCAATAAAAAAGCATTAATTTATGATAAATATTATTTTAAGTTAGATATATCAAAAAAAGAACAAAAAGTTTATCTTTCTGTATATGATATTAATAATAATTTGATTCAAAGAAATTCTTTTATTAAATTTGAAACATTAAAGCAACGATTACAAATAAAATTAAATAATTTAGCTCTTGTTTGGGCTAGCAAAAGAAATATTGATGCTGTACCATATTTCAGATATTATAAAATAGTCATTTATAAATTGATATCTTTTGAAAGATTTATTGAATTATTAAATGATGATATTGTTAAAGTATCAATTATAGGAAGAATCTCTAGAAGTGGCTTGGAAGTAAGCAGACAAAGAAATAAGAACTTAGTTTTCCAAATAAATAAAGATAATATTGTTAAATTATTTAATATTTTGGATGCATATGATAATGATTTGAATTCTAGATTTCAAATACTATGAAAATTTTAGTTACAAAAAATTTGAATACAATCAAAAACAATAGAAAATTAGTTGAACTTTTATTAATATTCATATATTATGTTAATTATATACTCTTTGGTATTAATATACATAATTATTAATTTTACCAAAGTAGAAAATAATAACTTTAATAGTAACTTGGTTAGGAGGATTAACTTTGTTTAAAATTGGAAAATTATTTGATGTAGAAAGGGAAAAAATAACAATTGATTATGTAACTTATAATATTTATAGGCTTAATGATAATAATGAAAGTGTTAAAACTTTAGCATATCGTATTGAGGGAAAAAAAGATAATCATGATTTTTCCTTTGAGTTTAGTTTGAATTGTGATCCAAAAGAATTACTGAAAATAAAACCATTTAATACGGTGGATTTTTCTTCTTATGTTACTGAAGGAGAAACAATATTTTCTGTTGATGGAATATCTGACATTAATCCTATAACACATATGAAAATAACAAGATATATAAAGAATAAGTTCGTAATAAATATAGACTTTTCATCATGCTTTACTGATTGCAAAGAAGAGACTGACTACTTAGGGATGTTGGAAATAAAGTTTGATTTGGATTTATATATATAATTCTATAGTTGATAAATATTATATTATTTTCATCTTCAATTAAATATACTTAATTGGAGGTGTTTTTTATTTATAAAATTTTTAAACTAAATTATTTATATCAGGATCTGGAGCCTTATATAGATACGCATACAATAGGATTACATTATCTTAAGCATACAATGGGATATCTTGATAAACTTAATGAACTGTTAATAAAAAATAATTTTAATTATACTTACAAAATAAAAGAATTATTCTTTCATATTGAAGAATTTCCATATGAGGATAGAGAAAATATACTGTTTAATTTAGGCGGATTTTTGAATCATTATATATATTTTAATTCTATTTCTAAAAATAAAATTGGTCCGAGTGAGTATTTGCTTAAAGCCATTGTTAAGAAGTATGGAACTTATGAAAATCTTCTACAAGAAATTAAAACTAGTGCTTTAAAACTTAAGGGATCAGGATATGTCTTTTTGGAATTATTACCAAGTGGAGAAATAACGGTTATAAATAGAATGAATCAAGATAGTTCTTTATTCCACGGGAACATTTCGCTTATATGTATAGACATGTGGGAGCATGCTTATTATTTGAATTATAAAAATAATAAATTGCAATATTTAGACAATATATATTCTATATTAGATTTTTCTAGAGCAAATAAAATTTATGAAAATTATATAAAAACAAAATAAATCAAATTTTCAAATTTCCATTTTTATATAGCAAAATTATGTGCTTTTGTTATATAATGATTTAAAGATAAGGATAGAATATTATGAAAGATAAATTATTATATAAATTATTAAGGCCCTTTTTAGTTATATATATGAGAATATTTTATAAACCGGAGATAATTGGATTGGAAAACATTCCAAAAGAAGGAAGATGTATTTTGGTAGCAAACCATTCTAGCAATCTGGATTTTATAAGTATGGGTATTACTACCAAAAGATGTGTACATTTTTTAGCAAAAGAAGAATTGTTTGTTGGAATATTAAGACCTATTATGAATGGAGTAGGTGCAATACCGGTCAATCGAAAAACAAAAGATAAAACTCCTATTATAAGAGGCAGAAAGGTATTAGATAATAACCTTGTATTAGGAATTTTCCCAGAGGGAACCTTTAACAGAACAGATGATGTGATTGCGCCTTTCAAAATAGGTGCTGTTAAGTTGGCAAAAGAGTCTAACTCTGTTATAATACCTATTATGATAGTTGGAGAGTACAAGTTTAAGAAGTTAAAGATTATAGTAGATAAACCTTTTTGGGTAGAAACTTCTGACCTTGATTATGAAAATGATAAATTAATGTGTAGATTTAAAAATAGAATGAAAATATATAAAGGTGGTAAATAATGGGAATATTCGACAAAATTTTAAATAAAGATAAATTTAAGGATGAGCCTTGGTTAAAATACTATTCAAAGGAAGAAAGAAATTTAAAAGTTACAGATAAAACTATATATGAATATTTAAAATCTTGTGTAGGTGATGATCGTAATTATATAGCACTAAATTATTTTGGAAAGAAAATGACGTATGGGCAAATGTTTAACAAAATAGAGCAGGCTAGTAAGTCATTGCTTTTTGAAGGTGTTCGACCAGGAGATGTAGTTACAATATGTATGCCTAACACACCGGAGGCTGTCATAAGCTTTTATGCTACCAATAATATAGGTGCAATTTCTAATATGGTACATCCTCTTTCAGCTCCTGAAGAAATCAAACATTATTTATTAGAATCAAAATCAAGGGTATTAGTTATGATAGATGTTGCTTATGAAAAGGTAAAACAGATATTAGATGATACTTTGGTTAGAAAAGTTATAGTGGTATCTGCAAGGGATTCTATGCCAAAATTGTTAGGATTTGGTTATCAAATAACTAGAGGTTATAAGGTTAAAAAACCAAGCCTTAGAGATAGGGATTATATACGATGGAACGAATTTTTATTAGAAGGTATTTCTTATAATAAAAAGTGTATACATAATATGAAGAAAGATGATGTCGCAATTATTTTGCATAGTGGAGGGACAACAGGGACTCCAAAGGGTATTCTTTTATCAAATTATAATTTTAACGCTGAGGCTCAACAATGTTATACAAATGTTAAGAGGGTTAAGGGAAAAGATAAAATTCTCACTATTTTGCCTATTTTTCATGGATTTGGACTTGGAGTTTGTCTTCATTGTCCACTTTGCTTAAAAGTTGAAACAATATTAATGCCAGAGTTTGACGCAAAGAGATTTGCTAATATTCTAAAGAAAGATAAACCTAATGTTATAGCAGGAGTTCCAACATTGTGGGAAGGAATGTTAAATAATGATGATCTTAATGGAGTGGATCTTTCATCGTTAAAATATGTTATAAGTGGAGGGGATTATCTAACAGAATCATTGGAAAGTAAAATGAATAAATTCTTAAGAAGCCATGGCGCAAGTATTTCTATAGGAAAAGGATATGGCATGACGGAATCGGTTGCAGCTACTTCATTCACAATAGATGGAGTTAATAAGCCAGGAAGTGTTGGTATTCCTATGGTAGGAAATAAATATGCAATTTGTATTCCTGGGTCTCAAGAACATCTGCCTTTTGGTGAGGAGGGTGAAATTTGTGTTAATGGGCCATCGGTTATGCTTGGATATTTAGATAACGAAAAAGAAACTAATATGGTGTTGCAAGTACATAAGGATGGGAATGTTTGGCTGCATACTGGGGATATGGGTTATATTTCACCTGATGGAGTTATATACTTTACCCAAAGATTAAAAAGAATGATAGTATCTAGTGGGTTTAATGTTTATCCTTCTCAAATAGAGGAGGTAATAGAGCGCCATCCCAAAGTTTTGAAATGTTCAGTAATAGGTATACCACATCCAACTAAAATGAAAGTTGCAAAAGCATTTATTGTATTAAAGCAGGATGAAAAACCTACACTTAGAATTAAGAAGGAAATAAAAGAATTGTGTGAGAAAAACTTGGCTAGGTATTCTTGGCCGAAAGAATATGAATATAGAGAAAGTTTGCCAAAGACGCTTTTTGGTAAAGTTAATTATAGGGAGTTAGAAAGAGAAGGACATCATGAGTAGAAAAAATCCCGTAATGTATCAATTTTTGAGATTTATTGGTTCTCCATTATTTAAATGGTATTTTAACCTTAAAATTATAAATAAAAACGTAATTTTTAAAGATGGACCTGTAATTTTTTGTGGAAATCATCGCCATTTTATGGATCAATTTCCAGTTATAGCATCGACTTCAAGAACTATTCATTGGATGAGCAAGAAGGAGTATTTTGAGGGCAGAACTAAATATTTTTTCAAATTGGTAGGTTGTATCAAAGTAGATAGACAAGCTCATGATGGTGTTGCGAAAAAAGAAGCTATAGATTATTTGAAAAGTAAGAGTGCGGTGGGTCTTTTTCCTGAAGGAACTAGAAATAGAACAGAAGAAGAATTGCTTCCATTTAAAAATGGTGCAGTTAAGATGGCAAAGGAGGTAGGATGTCCTATAATACCATTTGCGGTTAATGGAGATTATAAATTTAGAAGTAAAAATTTAATTGTTCGCTTTGGACAACCAATTATAGCAAATAAAAATGATAAAATAGAAGACTCAACAAAAAAACTTAGAGATGAAATATTAAAATTGCAAAGACAGAATTATAAGGATAGTAAGTAATTTTTTTTCATAACAGATGAAGCTGAAAAATATAATTTATCTTATGAGGAAGTTTTGAAGAAAGTTCTAGAATATTATTTATGTGAAAAGAAAGAGAAAAGGAAAAAATAAAAAACATAATGAAAAATTTAATGTTGTAAAATAGTAAATTTATGTTATAATGTATTTAGCAACGAAGAGTGGGGCTTGGGTCCTGCTCTTTATATTTGTAAAGGAGTGATAATTTGAAAGAGAAAATTATAAAATTAATAGGAGACAAGTTAGAAAAATTAGGCGTTTGGATTGATGATGTTTATGAAGATAAGGAAGGAAATAATAAGTTTGTTCATATAGTCTTGGATGCTGATGAAATCATTCCTATTAATGTTGTTGTACAAGCTACTAGAATTATCAATCCTATATTAGATAATGCTAATATAATTGATGAAGCTTATATCTTAGATATCTATGCTAAAAGTAAAGGAGATGGTAAAAGTGAATAGCAAAGAATTTATAAAAGCTGTTGATACAATTGTAAAAGAAAAGAAAATAGATCGTGAGTTAGTATTTGAAGCTATGGAGCTTGCACTTGCGACTGCTTATAAAAAGAATTTTGATTCTTTAACTAATTCAAAGATATTTATAGATAGGAATACTGGAGATATTAAGGTATATTCTTATTTGACTGTAGTAGATGATGATGCAGAGGATCCTGATGCTGATACTGAAATAACTTTGAGTGAAGCTAGAAAGATAAACAAAACATTAAATGTTGGAGATACTATTGACACAGAAGTAACTCCAAAAGATTTTGGTAGAGTTGCAGCTTCTACAGCTAAGCAAGTGATAGTACAAAAGATGAGAGAGGCAGAACGTAATGCTATTATGGAAGAATTTGGAGATAAGCAAGATGAATTGTTAGTTGGTACAGTAGCTTTGGAAGATGTTGATAATTATTTTATAGATCTTGGAAGAACAAATGGTATTTTGCCAAAGAAAGAATGTATTCCAGGAGAGAAAATAGAAATGGGAAAACAAATAAAAGTATATGTAAGCAAAGTAGATAATAGCGGAAAAAATTTATTTATTCTTTTATCTAGAACTCATTTCGGTTTCTTAAAAAGATTATTTGAACTTGAAATACCTGAGTTGTCTGATGGAACAGTTCTTTTATATAGCGTAGCAAGGGAGGCTGGAGTAAGGAGTAAAGTTGCTGTTTATTCTGAGTACTCTAATATCGATCCAATTGGTGCTTGTATAGGAGAAAAAGGTAACCGTATTGCTAGAATTTTAACAGAAGTAAATGGAGAAAAAATAGATGTGGTTAAATATGACAAAGATCCTGCTGTATTTATCGCAAACGCATTATCTCCTGCAAAGGATCTACATGTAATAATAACTGATCCTAAAAAACAAGAAGCGATAGTAGTTGCCGATGGAGATAATTTTTCTCTTGCAATAGGTAAAAAAGGACTTAATGCGCGTCTTGCTTCTAAATTGACTCATTATAAAATAGATATAAAAAATAAAGAACAAGCAAGTGAAATGGGAATTAACTTCAAAGATTAAGGAGGCAATATGAAAACAAAAAAGATACCACTTAGGACTTGTATAGTTACGAAAGAAAAATTGCCAAAAAGAGAACTATTGAGGATAGTCAGAACACCAGAAGGAAATATTATAATAGATGAATCTGGGAAAGCTAATGGAAGAGGAGCTTATTTGAAAAAAGACCTTTTGGTTTTTGAAAAAGCAAAACAAACTAAGGCTTTGAATAGACAACTAGAAGTAGAAGTCCCTGATCAAATTTTTGAAGATTTAAAAAATTATGTAAAGTAGGAATAATATGAAAAGAGAAGACTATATTAATTGGGATGAATATTTTATGGGAATAGCATTATTATCTGCTCAAAGGAGCAAAGATCCTTCTACTCAAGTTGGAGCTTGTATTGTTAATAATGATAATAAAATAATATCCGTTGGATATAATGGCGCGCCTATAGGATATGATGATGATAAATGTATGAATTGGTGTAGAGAAGGAGATTTTCTAAACACAAAATATGCATATGTTTGTCATGGAGAGTTAAATGCTATTCTTAATTCACCGGCTCCTGTTAATGGTTGCAAAATCTATGTTGCATTATTTCCTTGTAATGAATGTGCTAAAGCTATTATTCAATCGGGAATAAAAGAAATTATATATATGCAAGATAAATATAAAGATACAGATTCTGTAATCGCATCTAAAAGAATGCTTGATGCCTGTGGTGTAAAATATAGACAATATAAGGTAAGTGGGAAAAAAGTGATACTAAACTTGTAAAAATAAAGAAAAGAGGTGCAAGATTGTATGAATATATTAGAATATGCTCTTGATGTAAATAAAACAAAAGAAGAAATAATGGAACTTTGTAAAAGATTAGATATTTCTATTGAAAATGAAGAAACAATTCTTTCTGATGATGACATTACTCTTTTAGATAATGAGATACAACAAATGGAAGATTATATAATCTCTGATGATGAAGATAATTATAATGAAGTTGATACTGATGAATATGATTATGAACTTGATGAAAAGGTAGAAAAGATCATTAGTGATGAGAAAATAGATATAGATAATCATAGAAAGAAAGAAAAAGTTAAGACTAGAGTAGATATGAAGGAAAATAATAAAAACAACTTTAAATCTATGAGAAAAGAGATGTATAAGCATCGCGAAAAACTACAATCAAATGAGAATCAAGATGATAATGTCATAGTATATAAAACTAATATGACAGTGACAGATCTATCTAATTTATTAAATGTTAATCCACTTGATTTAATTAAAAAATTAATGAAGCTTGGCATTATGGCTAATGTTAATTATCCTTTGAGTTATGATATTGCGGAGCTTTTAGTTATTGATTATGATAAAGTTTTGAAAAATGAGGAAAATGTAGATATAAGTAATTTTGAAAATTATGACTTAGTAGAAGATGAAAAAGATTTAATGCCACGACCACCAGTTATAACAATAATGGGGCATGTTGACCATGGTAAAACTTCACTTTTAGATGCTATTAGGCAAACGGATGTAGTAAGTGGCGAAGCAGGAGGAATTACTCAAGCTATTGGTGCATATCAAGTGGAATTAAATGGAAAAAAGATAACATTCATAGATACTCCAGGGCATGAAGCATTTACTGAAATGAGAGCGCGTGGAGCTAGTATAACAGATATAGTAGTAATAATTGTTGCGGCTGATGATGGTGTTATGCCACAAACAAAAGAGGCAATAGATCATGCTAAAGCTGCTAAAGTTCCTATAATTGTAGCGATAAATAAGATTGATAAGCCAAATGCAAATGTAGATAAAATAATGACAGAGTTGGTAGAAAATGGATTGACTCCTGAAGAATGGGGAGGAGATATTTTAGTTAATAAAATATCTGCTAAAACAAAAGAAGGAATAGATTCTCTTTTGGAAAATATTTTGTTAGTTAGCGAAATGAATGATTTAAAGGCTAATCCTTCAAGATATGCTGCAGGTACTGTAATAGAATCTCGCCTTGATAAGAAAATAGGTACAGTTGTTTCTCTTCTTGTGCAAAGTGGAACATTAAGATTAGGAGATCCTATAGTAGTTGGTAGTTCATATGGCAAAGTAAGAACGTTAAAAAATGATAAAGGAATAGATATAGTAGAAGCTCTACCTTCTATGCCGGTAGAGGTAACCGGTCTTAACGAAACGCCATCTGCTGGTGATAAGTTCATGGCTTTTGAGACTGAAAAACAAGCAAAATCAATTGCTCTTCAAAGAAAAAATAGAAAGAGAGAAAGCGATACTAATAGAAGTGGAATGACTCTTGATGATTTATTTGGAGCTATTCAAAGTGGGGCTAAAGAGATTTCGGTAATTTTAAAAACTGATGTAAATGGTAGCTTGGAAGCAATTAAACAGAGTCTAAATAAAATAGAAGTAGAAGGTGTTAAAGTTAATGTTATACGTGGTGGAGTTGGAACTATTACAGAAAGCGATATAACACTAGCTAATGCATCTAATGCAATAATTATTGGTTTTAATGTTAGACCAAGTGCTAAAACTATGGATTTTGCAAAAGATTATAATGTAGAGATAAAACTATATGACATAATCTACAAGATGATAGAAGATATAGAAAATTCTATGAAGGGTCTTCTTGAACCTGTTTATGAAGAAGTAATAACAGGACATGCTGAAATCAGACAAATATTTAAATTTTCTAAAGTTGGAAATATTGCTGGTTCTCATGTTACAGATGGAGTTATAAAAAATGGTTCAAAAGCAAGATTAATTAGAGATGGAATTGTACTATATACTGGTAACATAAAATCAGTACAAAGAGAAAAAGATCAAGTTAAAGAAGTAAAAAAAGATATGGATTGTGGTATTACTCTTGAAAATTATCAAGATATTAAAGAAGGAGATATCATAGAAACATATGATTTAAATGAGGTTAAAAGATAAGAACTTATACAATAAGTTTTTTCTTTTTAATTCATATCGATTGTGGTATACTAATCGTACGGAGGAATTGATATTATGAACATAAAAATAGAGAGACTGGAAAGCACTTTTGTAAAAGAAATAAGTTATATTTTAATGGAAGAAATTAAAGATGAAGATATAAAGTTTGTAACTATAACAGATTGTGAGATTACTAATGATTTAAGTTTTGCTAAAGTATATTTTACTGTTTTGGATTCTTCTAAGAAAGAACAGACTATAAAGGCATTAAATCATGCTAAATCATTTATAAGAGGAGAACTTAGTAAAAGGGTAGATATTAGACATACTCCAGAATTAACATTTATATTTGATGAATCAATAGAATATGGAAAACGTATTGAAAATATAATTGAAGAAATAAATAATGAAGATAAATAACTATTATAGATATTTATTAAGCTAAAGTTACTTTAATGTAAAAGCATTATAATTATAGAGGGTTAGGTAATATGAAACGTAGTGAAGTAGATAGAACAAAATTAAGTCCAATGATGGTGCAATATCTAGATATAAAAGATAAATATAATGATGCTATTATATTTTTTAGACTAGGTGACTTTTATGAAATGTTTTTTGAAGATGCAGAGTTATGTAGTAGAGAATTAGAACTTGCATTAACTGGTAAAAATGCAGGACTTGAAGAAAGAGTTCCAATGTGTGGGATTCCATATCATTCTTATTTAGGGTATCTAGATAAGTTGGTAGAAAAGGGATATAAGGTTGCAATATGTGAACAACTTACTGATCCAAAGACAACTAAAGGTATGGTTGAAAGAGATGTTATTCAAGTAGTTACTAAGGGTACTATTATGGACAGTAATTTAGGTGAAAAAGATAGTAACTATATAGGAAATATTTATGATTTTGAATATTGTTATGGTATTAGTTATGCAGATATTACTACAGGATATTTCTATTGTTTATTAATACCTAATGATAAGGGAAAACTTATATCTGAAATTATAAATCGCGGTATAAGGGAGATAATAGTTAATAGTAAGATTGATAGGGAAATAGTGAACACATTAAGAGAAAATTATCACCTACTTATAACCATTACCGATAATATTTATGAAGGAAGCAAATATAAAGATGTATATAGTGAAATATCTGACATTAGGTTAGTTACTACTATCAAACATTTATTAGATTATATAATATCTGTAAAAAAAGGAGATCTTTCACATTTTCAAAGAGCTGAGGTTATAAATTTAAGTAATTACTTGTTATTTGATATTCATACTAAGAAGAATCTTGAACTTGTTGAGACTATGAGATTAAGAGAAAGGACTTACTCTCTTTTGTGGTTATTGGATAAAACCAAAACTGCTATGGGTGGAAGATTTTTAAAAGAATCTATAGAAAATCCTTTGACTGATGTTAAAGAAATAAAGAGAAGATACTCGATTATTGAAACATTATTAACAGAGTTTATTTTAAGGGAAGAATTGCGCGAAGTATTAAACAATGTATATGACTTAGAACGATTATCTTCTAGAATTTGTTATGGAAATTTAAATGGAAGAGATTTAATACAACTAAAAACAACATTAAAGTCTTTACCAAGGATAAATGAAATTCTTACAAGTCTAAACTACGGTAAGAACATTGAAACTTTACAAGAATTATATAGTTTACTTGATGAGTCAATTAATGAATCTCCTCCTTTAAGTATAAAAGAAGGTTCTTTGATAAAGAAAGGTTACAGTGATGAATTAGATGAGCTTAGAAGTATAAGCAGTGGATCTAAAGACTTTATTTTGAATTTAGAACAAGAGGAACGTCAAAGAACAGGTATAAAAAATCTTAAAGTTGGTTTTAATAAAATATTTGGATACTATATAGAAGTTAGTAAAGGTAATATTCCTTTGGTGAAGGAGGAATTCAACTATGAAAGACGTCAAACTCTAGCTAATTGCGAAAGGTTTGTTACTCCATTATTAAAAGAAAAAGAAAATATTATATTGGGTGCAGAAGAAAAAATTATAAACTTAGAATATAAGCTTTTTATGGATATAAGAGATAAAGTAAAGGAGTATGTTCCAAGAATACAGGCTATATCTAAAGTGATTGCAGAAGTAGATATGATGATATCATTATCAGTAGTTGCTGAAGAGAATAATTATGTTAAGCCTAATATTAATTTTTCTAAGACTGTAGAAATAAAGGAAGGGCGTCATCCGGTAGTTGAAAAGGTTAATAAGTTTGATTATGTACCAAATGATATAATCATGAAAGACGATGTGAATATTCTTCTTATAACAGGTCCGAATATGGCAGGTAAGTCTACATATATGAGGCAATTTGCTATTATTGTAATAATGGCTCAGATGGGGTCTTTTGTTCCTGCTAAGAGTTGTAACATTCCAATATTTGATAGAATTTTTACTAGAATTGGTGCAAGCGATGACTTGGTTAGTGGAGATTCAACCTTTATGATTGAAATGAAAGAGGCTAATATGGCCATAACTGAAGCAACAGAAAATAGTTTAATATTGTTTGATGAATTGGGAAGAGGAACTGCTACCTATGATGGAATGAGTTTAGCACAAGCGATTCTAGAATATATTCATGATAAAATTAAAGCAAAAACTCTTTTTTCTACACATTATCATGAACTTACATCTCTTGCAGGGGATTTGCGTAATTTAAGAAACGTACATGTAAGCGCTGTGGAAGAAGATGGGAAAATAACATTCTTGCATAAAATTAAAATGGGAGCTGTTGATAAGAGCTATGGTATACATGTTGCATCACTTGCTAAGCTTCCAAAGTCATTGATAGATAGAGCGACAGAAATTTTGAATGTTTATGAAAATAAAAATGCAAAAAAGCAACCTTTTACGC
Organism: Bacilli bacterium; assembly: GCA_016295795.1. Taxonomy (GTDB): domain Bacteria; phylum Bacillota_I; class Bacilli_A; order RF39; family UBA660; genus CAG-710. The sequence continues at coordinate 6,331 of JAEDKN010000016.1, read as the reverse complement.
AGACTAGTTTGTTTTTACCTTTAGAAGAAGAACAAAAAGAAAACGAGATAGAGAAAAAACTTAAGAGTATTAATCCGCTAGAAATAACCCCAATTGAAGCTCTTAATATACTATATGAATTAAAAAAAGAGCTAGATAAAGATGGTAGTTAGCTTGAGTTTTTGATAATAAGTTAGTATAATTGGTTTATAATATAGTAAGGAGTGATTTTATGAATGTTATTGACGTAGTTGTTGTACTAATGATTCTATGTGCTGGAGTAGTGGGCTTTAAAAGAGGAGTGTTTAAACAACTTGTAATGACTGTGGGCCTTTTACTCGTATATATACTTGCTTTTAAACTTAAAGATCCACTTGCTAATTGGTTAAGTCTTAATTTACCATTTTTCAATTTTGCGGGTATATTTGAAGGGGCTACATCATTAAATATAATTTTATATCAAACTATTGCATTTCTAATTATGTTTAGCCTGCTTATGATTGTTTTTAGGGTGATTTTAAGTATTACAGGATTTTTGGAGAAAGTCTTAAAGTTTACTATTATTCTTGGTATTCCATCTAAAATATTGGGATTTATAGTTGGTTTAATTGAAGGATATATTGTAATGTTTGTAGTATTATTTATATTATCGCAACCATTTCTTAAAATAGATGTTGTGGAGCAATCTAAATTTCGTGAACCAATTTTAAACTCTTCACCAATACTTTCAAATATTACTTCTTCTACGAATGATGCTATAAAGGATATTTATAATTTACAGAAAAATTTTATTGATAATAAAAATACTAAATATTTTAATGAAGAAGTGGTAAGAATATTATTGAAATATGATTTAGTATCTGAAGACTACATAAACAAGTTAATTGATATGGGCAAAATAAATGTAAATGTTTAAAGGGAGTGATAAATTGATAAAATTAAGTAATGAAAATTTTGATGAATTAATAAAAGGTAGAACCGTTTTAGTGGATTTTTATGCTGATTGGTGTGGTCCTTGTAGAATGCTTGCACCTGTTTTAGAAGAAGCATCAACTAAATTTGACATAGAAATAATTAAAGTTAACGTTGATGAACACGAGGAAATCGCAAAAAAGTATGGTGTTATGAGTATTCCTACTTTGATTCTTTTTGAAAATGGCGCAGAGAAGAAACGAAATGTAGGATATATCGATATTGAAGGACTTAAAGATTTTATAAATTAGTTTGTAAAGGACAACAAAGTTGTCTTTTTTTTATAAAACGTGTGATGTATATATTTCAAATATAAGTTTAAAAAGAAAAAGACCTGCTTACTGCAAGTCCACTTATATTTAATATACTTCACTAAAAACTGATGTATCAAACTGATGTTGGTTTGATTCTTCTTCTTGTAATTGCTTAGTTGTTATTAGAAAGAAACTATATTCTAATGCATCAGATCCATCTTTCATAACTGGATCATCCCAAGTGACATCTAAATGATACCATTTGCCATCCAAATAAACTGCGTTCCAAACATGATTTTCGCTTATTACTTTATAATTAGGAATATCAAAATAATCTAAAAATATTGCCATTGCATCTGTATATCCACCACAAAGTCCATATCCTTGTAATAGGGGACCATACGCTATATTCGAAGCATACATGTCTATGTTTTTATCGCTCTTTTGAGAATCATATTTACTATTATTTATTATATAGTCATGTACTATTTTAATTATTTCACGTTTGTCTTTAGTATCTTTAACTTTATTATCTACAACTTCTTGTACCTTTTCATTTATTTCTTTAATTTGTTCATCAGTGTATGACTTGTTGATTTTTAATGTTACTCTTCTTAATGAATCATATTTAGTTTCGATACTACTGAAACTATTATATGGATGTACAAAACTATTTATATTAGATAGAATAACTTGATTATTAGCAAGTGAAGTTACATCTGTTATACAATCTTCATAACTTTTAGAACAATAAAATGTAAATTTATCTATACCACTATTTATTATAGAATAATATATATCTATAAGTTGTTCTTTATTTTTAACGTTAAAATCATTTGTTTCATGAACGTAATTATAAGAAAAATCTCTATAATATTCGTTTTTATAATCTAGTTCAATTACTTTATCTTCAGTAGAAAAATGTGTTAAATAGAAAATACTAATATCCTCTCTAAAATAAAAGGTTATTCCTAAGATACTAACTAATATTAAAAATGTAATAAACTTTTTCATTCTTTCACCTTTTTTAATTTTAACAAAAGCTTTTGGATATGTAAAGAAAAGAAAGACAAATAAAAAAGTAATTTTTTCAAATTACTCCATATTGTTTTTTAATTTAGTTAATCTTGATTTTTCTCTAGCTGCTTTATTTTTATGGATTAGTCCACTAGAGCAAGCTTTATCGATTCTTTTAATAGCAACATTTAACTTTTCAGCTACTGTTTCTTTGTTACCGTGCTTAACTTCTTTTTCAACATTTTTGATAGCTGTTTTCATACTTGAATTTTTAACTGTATTCATTTGTTTTTTCTTTGCACTTGTTAAAACACGCTTTTTAGCACTCTTAATATTTGGCATGTTATCACCTCTCTTTTTTTCGACTACATACATTTTAGCAAAAAAATATAAAAAAAGCAAACAAATTGTTAATTTTAGTGTATTTTATTACAAATAGTCAATAATAACTATAGGTGAATGTTATGTCTCATGAAATAGATTTAAGTAAATATACAGTTAGAACAGACTTAGTAATAGAAAGTATTAAGGAAAAAGATATTAAAGGAATTATAACTAATCAAAAAAAAATAGACAATATTTTAATAGATGAGGTAATAGTCTCAAAAGAAGCAGAGAGTTATTGCGGCAAAAAAAAAGGGAAATACATTACCATAAGTTTTGACGATGTTACAGATATATCTAATCAAAAGAAAGTAGAGACTGTTCTTGTTTCGCAGATTAAGGATTTTTTAACGTACATGAATATTTTAGATAGCGATAAGTGTTTAATTGTAGGACTTGGCAATATTAATTCAACTCCTGATTCGTTAGGACCAAAAGTTGCTGATTCAGTTATTGTTACTAAGCACTTGTTTGATCTTGATGGCATAGATGTATTAGATGGATATCGTAATGTTTCTTCTTTTAAACCTAGCGTTTTAGCCTTAACTGGAATTGAAACCAAAGATTCTATCTCTGGTATAATAAAGGAAACCAAACCTGATTTTGTAGTTATAATAGATGCTCTTGCATCAAGCTCGATAGATAGGGTAAATAAAACTATACAACTTACAGATGCAGGGATATTCCCAGGAAGCGGAGTAGGAAATAGTAGAGGTGAATTGTCTTTTAAGACTTTGGGAGTTCCTGTTATCGCAATTGGAGTTCCGACTGTAGTAGATGCTGTTACTATTGTTAGTGATACAATAAATTATTTAATGAAAAAGTTTAGTTATAGTAAAAAGAATTTCAATAATGTAAAAAATAAACTAAAACCAATCACTTCTATAAATTATTTAGAAGATCAATTAGATAATTTGACCGCAAGTGATAGAAAAAAATTATTAGGTGAAATAGGAAAATTATCCGAGGACGAGATGAAACAACTTATTTTTGAGGTATTAACTCCTATTGGTTATAATATGATGGTTACTCCAAAAGAAGTAGATTTTTTAATAGATAAATTAAGTCTTGTTATATCTAACAGTATAAATAGAGCTCTTCATCCGAATGTTAAAATAATTGATTAATGCTTAGTATTATGTTAGTATAAAAAAAGGTGATTAAAGTGAAAAAAATAATACTTTATACAATTTCAATCTTTTGTATTTTTGTTATTTCTATTTTTTCGGTATATGCTTATTCCACTGATATTTATGATATTGATATTCCAGATGGTTTCTACAAAGCAGAGAATAATGATTACTGGCAAAAAGAAGGGGAGGATTCATCGCTAAGTATTCTAATTTATACTGAGAAGAATAAGAATAATTTAGATTTATCATCTTACAGTGAAGATGATATAGATGAAGAAGAATATATAAATGCATTAAAAAGAAGTTTGAGTAATTTAGGAGAAGATATACAAATTAATACTTCTTCAGTTAAGATGGTTTCCGTGAATAATTGTCCAGCAATAAAAATGGAAGTTGCCTCTAGTTATAAAATAAGTGATAAAGCTAATAGTGATGTCTATCAGCTACAATATATATTTACTTCTAAAAACTATGTATATCATCTAACTATTTCTTCTTCTGATAAGAAAAGTTTATCTTCTAGTGAAGTATCTTCTATAATAAATAGCTTTACTATAAAAGATGAACAAATCGAAAAGCAAAATGACTTTACAAAATATTATATAACTCTTGGTATTATAATAGTATTTGGTGCATTAATGTTAATTTGTTCTAAAAAGATTACTAAAAATAAGTAATCTTATTTTTTTTGACAAAAAATTATATATGAGTATCTTATACTAAAATAGAGTGATTAGTATGCTAAAAAAAATAAGAATAATAACGTATATAACTATATTAATTTTAATAATATTTGGACTTTTTAACTTTTTAAATGATAATGGATTTAAATTTGGAGGGAAGAATTTTATTAATTTTTTAATAAGTAAGTTTGATTATATAAATATAGTAGAGGATAATACATCAAATATTGAAAAAGATATATTTGAAGTTAAAAATATAACCAATTATGAATATAGAAATATTTACTATAATAAGAAAGAAGTTAAGAAAAATGATATTCCTGTATCCAGTACAAAAAAAGAGCCAATAGTATATATCTATAATACCCATCAATCTGAAAAATACACACTTAATAATAGTGAACCTTATAACATAATACCTACTGTTATGACTACTAGTTATATGTTAAAAGAAAAATTAAGTGAGTATAATATAGAATCTATTGTAGAAGAATCTAGTGTTAATGAAGTGTTAAAAAAGAACAACTGGAAATATGCCTCAAGTTATAAGGTTACAAGAACATTTTTAGAAAAAGCAAAAAAGGAGTATCCTTCATTAAAATTCTATATTGATGTTCATAGGGATTCTGTTAAAAGAAGCATAACTACAAAAGAGATAAATAATGTTAGTTATGCTAGAGTTATGTTTCTTTTAGGATTAGAAAACGAAAATTATGAAAAAAATTTAAAAGTGATTGAATATCTTAATAATGAGATAGAAAAAAAATATCCTGGATTATCTAGAGGTATATATAAAAAGAAAGGTCCAGGTGTAAATGGAGTATATAATCAAGATTTTTCAGAAAACTGTATTTTGATAGAGTTTGGAGGTAGTTACAACACTATAGATGAAGTTTATAATACCGTAGAAGCAATTGGTCAGATATTAGGAAAGTATATAGGTGATTTAGATGAAAGCTAAAAATGTTTTCAAATTTATTTTTATCGTTTGTATTTTGTCATTTATGTTTTTAATAATTGCTAGTCAGAGTGGGTACCATGAATACGAATTATCCAAAAGAAGACAATTAACTGATGAAGCAATAGAAAAATTTGAACAAGATGTTAAAGACGGAAAGGATATAGACATTAATAACTATGTTGTAAATGAAAAAAAGGATTATAATAATGCTGTTTCAAATTTTGGAAATGAATTTTCTAATAAGGTTGAAATGGTATTTTCTAAAGGATTTGATTATCTGTTCAAATATTTGAATGATCAGTCTGATAAGTAAGTCTTATTTTTTGTAAGAACTAATATACTCAACACGGCAAATAAAATCAAGCTATATATTATGAGATATGAATTCATTTCTATATAATTACTTATGAATAATATTAATATTAATAGTACTATATTTAAGTACTTTTTAATTTTAATATTCTTTACTATTTTGTTTACTCCTTCTTTTATATATATAAGCGATAGAGATAAAGTTATAAATAAATCCAATAGGAATTTAAATGATAATATATCTTCCATTCTATCAAAGAAACTTAATACTGATATCTTAGATAATATTGATAGTTCTGGATAATCTATTATTGAAGCTAATCTAACATTTATTATAGATAAAACTAATATGAAATTAAATATTATATATATATTTGTTATGATGTATGATAAGCGTATATATTTATTATATTTTTTATTATCTTTTATTGATTCTTTTGGTATTATGAGAAGTAGAAATATAGGTAGTATTGATATTGTTAGATATATTATACTTGAATATATAGTAGTAGGTACAGGACTTGTAAATAGAGGTAACAGTTTAATTGAATTTACATTTGGAATTGTGAAAATTATGGTTATTAATTCAAATATTAAAAACAATAAAAAGGATATTATACTACTTTTGCAAAGGGT
>JAEDKN010000053.1 GCA_016295795.1 Bacilli bacterium | reverse complement strand
TCATCAATAGCCCTTAAATTTTTATAATTTTTAGTTAAATTTTTTACTTCGATTACATTTTGCATAATTGCTCCTAAAATATTTTTGCACCATTTAAAACAGTTCTATCCAACTTCAAAAGAACCACCCCATCTTCAGTATCAGCACCCAAAACACGCACCTCACTTTTAACATCTCCTATATATATTGGCTCAAAATTAGTAACAACAATAACTTGCTTACCAATTAAATTTTCACAAGTATATAAATCTGTTATTTGAGCCGAAGATTTCTTAACACCAAGTTCACTTCCTAAATCTATCTTTAATTTATAAGCCTTATTTCTAGCTTTCTTATTGATAGAGGCTTCAATTATAGTTCCCACTCTCATATCAATTTTATCAAAATCCTTTAATTCTATCATCATCTCACCTCAAAAAAAATTTATTCAATAATATTATATCATATAATAATATGTTTTTCAAAAAAGTTTAAATATTTTACCCACTTATAACGCATTATAATTCACAAAACAACTTTATCATATCGCCATTACCATAGTAAACATTTGTAATTTATAATTATAATATTTAAAAACAAATGTAAATACTTTTTTCAACATTTGTTTGATTATTTAATCTGAAATTTTTGCAAGTATATCTAACAATTTCTCTTTCATAACATCACAGTTCAAAGCCTTATCTTTATGATATACCACTTCATGCCAATAATTATCGATTATACCATCTTTTCTTCAATATTATTACAATTTAAACCTCCCTTAACTAAAATACCTGAGATTTTCATAGTTAAAAGCATCTCTTTATCATTAAATATATTAGCAACATCTTTATCTAAACAACTCATTGCCATTAACTCTTCATGTGCTTCCTTTTTAATAGTATGAGTTTTAATATAACTATCTATCATTTTCACAAGAACTTCCCTAATATTCTTTTTATCTACATTCTTATTGTCTATTATACTTAACATAGGAAACATAATCTTTAATACCATCGATAAATATATCTCTCTTATCATTAAAATATTGATATATGATACCAGCAGAAACGCCTGCTTATTTAGTTATATCCGCACAACTAACATTATGATAACCCTTATTACATATTAATTCAAAACCTTTTTTAATTATTCTCTCTTTCTTAGAAACAGATTTTTTTCTTAATAGGTTCTCCCACTTCACTCATAAAATCATCCAAACGATATTATAACATCAATAACTAAAATTTAGAATTAAATAATAAAATACATTTTCTTAGAATAATATTAATTATGAAATCATTAATATTAATTATAAAAGGTTTTTTTATTGGTATAGCTAAAATTATTCCAGGTGTCAGCGGAGCACTTTTAGCAATCACATTTAATCTCTACGAAGAAGGGCTTAATGCTATTACTAACTTCTTTGATAACCCTAAAAAAAATTTATCCTTTCTTCTCAAAGTTGGATTTGGTATTATTTTAGGAATAACCATTTTTAGTAAAGTAATCACTTATTTTTTCAAATATTATTACTTCCTAACAATGTTCTTCTTTATAGGTTTAATTGGAGGAGGCGTTATCCTTATAATTAAAAAAAATAAAAGCAAAATTTATTCTATTATACTTATACCATTCATTATCATCTATTTAATATCAACTCTAACTGGAAATAATAATATAAACATTGAAAATAATTTCACAAAAATTTTAATCTTCTCCATCTCAGGTTTAATCGATGCTGCTTCCACAGTTATTCCAGGAATAAGTGGCACAGCTTTACTTTTATTAATAGGAACATACAATCAAATCATTACATTAATTAGCAATATTACTAACATTGAAATAATTATTTCTAATTTAGAAATTTTCCTACCTTATACAATCAGTTTGTTTTTAGGTTTAATTATTTTTACCAAATTTATGCACTATCTTTTTAAAAATAAACGTGAAAAAACAATGTCATTCATTATAGGCATATCGCTATCAACCCTATTAATTCTAATCATTAAAACCCTAAATACCCCACATCAAAATACAATGTTAATACCAGCCATAATTCTCCTCATCATAGGATATATAATTGGAAATAAACTAGATAATTAAAAAAAGATAAAGTTAAAACCTTTATTTTTTTATTATACTGATGTATAATAAAAATAGTAAAGTCGAGATGGTAGTATGAAAAAGAAAATATTAATTATTATAGCAACAATTTTAATGGCACTAACTACAGTTGGAGGCATTATATTCTACCTTTTCATTCCTCCTAAAATACAATTAAATGGTAATAAAACAATAACAATCGCTTTAGAAGGAAAATACCAAGATGAAGGAATAAAAGTAATATGGCATAATACCAACATTACCAAAAAATTAAAAATTAAAACCACTAATAACATAGATAACACCAAAATAGGTAATTATTATATAGAATACAAATTCAAATACAATAATCAAAATTATCAAATAAAAAGAAAAATTAAAGTAATTGACAATATAAAACCAGAACTAACTTTAACTGAACCAATAGATATTATTATGTGTCCAAATGGTAATTATCAAACACTTGGATATACTGCCATAGACAACTATGACAAAGACATAACTAACAAAGTAGAAATAACCAAAGAAGAAATTGATTCATCGCACTATAAAATCATTTATAATGTCAAAGATAATTCAGGAAACACCACTACAAAAACAAGAAATATTACCATCGAAGATAAAGAAAAACCAATTATCAAATTAACTGGAAAAACAAATCGTAATTTATTAAAAGGATACAAATACAAAGAAGCAGGATATCAAGCTTTTGACAATTGTGATGGAGATATATCCAATAAAGTTACAATAACTGGACAGGTTGATACCAATACAGTAGGAACTTACACCATAACGTACAAAGTAAAAGACAGCTATGGAAACGAAGTTGTCACCTACAGAAAGGTGAATGTAATTAATCCAGATACTAGCAAAAATGTAATATACTTAACATTTGATGATGGACCTAGCACGAATATCACACCTCAAATACTAGATATTTTAAAAGAAGAAAATGTCCAAGCTACATTTTTTATAGTAGATTTTGGTGGTACAAAGACCGACATAGTAAAAAGAATAGTTAATGAAGGCCACAGCATTGCCATTCATGGTAAATCACACGTCTACAAAGAAATATACAAATCTGTTGACGACTATATGTATAATATTGATTATATGAATGAAAAAATTAAAAAATTAACTGGAGTAGATACTAGGATAACAAGATTCCCTGGCGGAAGTTCAAATACCGTTAGCCGTTTTAACCCAGGAATAATGACCAAATTAACAAAAGAGGTAATTAATCATGGATATGTATATTTTGACTGGAATATCAGCAGTGGTGATGCTGGAGGTACAAAAAATGCAATAGGAATATATAACAACGTCGTTAACGGTCTTCAATATAATCGTGCTAATGTAGTTCTAATGCATGACTTAAACAGCAAAACATATACCAAAGATGCTTTAAAAAATATTATTACTTACGGAAAAGAAAACGGTTATATTTTCAAAAAAATTACTGATAACACTCCAATGGTCACAATGAAAGTAAATAATTAAAAAAAGAATCAATAATAAGAATTATATCATAATAAAGATTCTTTTTTTTAAACATCAACACTACATTATTCAATAACAAGGATTTGACCAATACTAAGAAGATTACTAGAAAGATTATTTAGTGCTTTTAGATTATCAACAGAAGTATTAAACTTTTTAGCAATAGAATATAAACTATCTCCTTTTTGAACAATATAAGTAGTTTGTTTTTCAGAAGTTGGAATTCTTAAAACCTGACCAATACTTAATAAATTAGATGTAAGATTATTTATACTTTTTAACGAATCTACTGTAGTACCAAACTTTCTTGCAATAGAGTAAAGACTATCTCCTTTTTGGACAACATAGGTCTCACTTGGCAACTCTTGAGACGGCGTAGTTGTTAATATTTTAAGTTTTTGACCAATACTAAGAGTGTCAGAAGTAAGGTTATTTAATTTTTTGATTTCATCTACAGTTGTATTATATTTTTTTGCTATAGCATAAAGATTATCACCACTATTAACTATATAGTTAATAGTTCCTGGTGTTTCTGTTGAAGAAGTACTTGATTTTATCTTTAATACTTGCCCTATTTTAAGAATATTAGAGGTTAAATTATTTATTTTTTTTAGTTCATCAACGGTAAGACCAAATTTTTTAGAAATGGCATATAAACTATCTCCTGACTTAACTATGTAAGTTTCATCACTTACTGCAAATGGAGAAGTATAGTTATAACCAGCATATTCAGTAATAGCTTTTATAACTGCCTCAGCCAATTGTTTATAGTTATCTTGTAAATATTTGACTTTATCTGGAGTATCATCAATAAAACCATATTC
>JAEDKN010000052.1 GCA_016295795.1 Bacilli bacterium | reverse complement strand
TAACTAAAACTAGTAAATGTAAAGTTAGTTTTACATCTAATACTAAGAGTAAGGCCTATGATAAAATAATATCTTTATGGAATAATACAGATGGAACAAATAATATCTTTAAAGAAGATCATACTTTTGATGATAATACTACATATACAGAATATAGATATGAAGGAACAGATACAGAAGTAAATAATTATGTATGGTTTAATAATGAGTTATGGAGAATAATTGGAGCATTTCCTGGAGGTACTCCAACAACAAGTGATACATCGCTAGGTAACAGAGCACCATCAACAAATAATACAGTAAAAATAATAAGAAATGATGTAATAGGAAGTTTTGCTTGGGATAAAGATAATACTAATAATTGGACTACAGGGGAACTAAATACTAATATATTAAATAATTTATATTTAAATTCTACATCAGGAACTTGTAACTATTATTCTACATCAGTAACTAAACCTTGTGATTTCACCGATATAGGCTTAAAAAATGTATTAGATTATATAGAAACAGCAACATGGAATTTAGGTGGTGGTACTGTTTCAAATGCAGAAACTATGTATAAAAATGAAAGAGGAACAACAGTAAAAACAAGTGGGACACCGATTGTAACAACAGCAAAAGTAGGATTAATGTATGTTAGTGACTATGGATATTCAGTAAAAAATGCAAGTTGCAACCATTCTAGTAAATCACTAGAAAGCTATAATGCAACTGCTTGTGGAGGAAGTGCCTGGATACTAAAAAATGGATATGAATGGACATTGTCGCCTAACTCTAGGTTTGCTACTGATGTGTTCAGTGTGAGCAGCGATGCGGGCGCGTACAACAATAGTGCTTTCGGTGGGAGTGGCGTCCGCCCAGTCCTATATCTAAACTCTAATGTCTATATCACTGGGGGAGATGGAAGTTTAAATAATCCATTTCAAGTTGGGCTTTAGATAGTTTTAAGTCCTTCCTCTGACAGAAAGTGGCAGAGAAGGACTTGGTAATTCACTTTAAAAAGAATATTATTGGGTGATTATATGAATAGATGGAATGAGATTGAAGTAGAAAAGGTAATTGAAGAATTAGAATCTAATAAGAATGGTTTAAGTAATGAAGAAGCAAATATTAAGTTAAAGAAATATGGTAAGAATTTATTGCCAAAGGAAAAGAGAGATAATATATTTAAGATATTTATTAATCAGTTTTTTAATCCTATGACGATTATTCTTTTTATTACTGTTATTTTGTCTTTAATAATAGGAGAGAATTTAGATGCAATATTTGTTTTTTTTGTTATTATGTTAGATTTAATAATGGGGACATATCAAGAATGGAAAGCTGAAAGTAGTGCAAATTCACTTAAAAAATTAATTAAAGTAAAGACAAAAGTATTAAGAGATAGTATTGAAGTTAGTATTGATTCTACTGATGTAGTTATTGGGGATATTGTATTATTAGAATCAGGAGATATTGTTGGGGCGGATATTAGGTTAATGAATACATATAATTTATTGGTGGATGAATCAATTTTAACAGGAGAATCTATCTCTATATATAAAAATAATTTAGTTAATAAAGAAAATAGTTTAACTAAAAGTAATATGGTATATGCTGGAACTACTATCTTATCAGGAAGAGCCTTAGGTATAGTTGTGGCTACTTCTATTAATACAGAAGTAGGTAAAATAGCTAAAAGTGTTATAATAACTAAAAAAGAAAAATCACCTTTAACAATTAGAGTAGAAAAATTTACTAAAGATATTAGTTTTATTATAGTAATTATTAGTATAATAGTTACTATAATATTATTCTTTAAAGGTTATGTTGCTAAAGATATTTTCTTTTTAGTGGTAGCTTTATCGATTTCGGCAATACCTGAAGGATTATCTATTGCCCTTACTCTAACATTATCTATAGCTTCAAGTAAAATGGCTAAAAAGAATGTAATTGTTAAAAAATTAAATGCAGTGGAAAGTTTAGGTAGTTGTACTTTAATTGCTACGGATAAAACAGGAACACTTACTTTAAATGAACAAACAGCTAAAATTATAATGCTACCTAATAATTTAGAATTTGAAGTACTTGGAAGTGGTTATAATGGTAATGGAAGTGTTATTATTAATGATAAGAAGAATATTGATAAAATTAAACTTATTTCTACGTTAGGTATTATTAATAACGAAGCATGTTTAACATATAAAGATAATGAATGGTATCATTTTGGAGATTCTATAGATATTGCATTTTTATCTTTAGGTTATAAAGTAGATGTATATAAAAATAAAGATAAATATAAAAAAATAGATATGATTCCTTATGAATCAGAGAATAAATATTCTAGTGTTTTATATAAAGATAAAAATAAGAATTATATTACTGTTAAAGGTAGTACTGAAAAAATATTAGAATTTTGTAGTTATGTAGAAGAAAATAATAAATTAATTAAAATTAATAAAGAAGAAATATTAAAACAAAATGAAATATTATCTTCTAAAGGATATCGTGTTATTGCTTTAGCATATAATTTATTTGATAAAGAGTTAAAAGAAGAGAATATTAAAGATTTAATATTTGTAGGTTTTGTTGGATTCATTGATCCCGTTAGGAATGAAGTAAGTGAGGCTATTAACAAATGCAAGAAAGCATCGTTAAAAGTTGTTATGATAACAGGAGATCATCCAAAAACAGCTTATGCTATTGCTAAAAGTATTGATATAGCTTCTAATTATGATGAAGTGGTAGATGGAATAACATTAGAAAAATATATGAAAAAAGGGTTAGGGGAGTTTGATAAATTAGTTAAAACTAAAAAAGTATTCTCAAGGGTTAGTCCTATGCAAAAACTAGAAATAGTAGAATCATTTAAAAGAAATGGTGATTTTGTTGCGGTTACTGGGGATGGTGTTAATGATGCACCAGCTTTAAAAAGTGCTAATATTGGTATAGCTCTAGGAAGTGGTACTGATGTGGCAAAAGATACTAGTAGCATGATTATAGCGGATGATAATTTCTTATCAATAGTCCATGGGATAGAGGAAGGTCGTATTGCTTATGCTAACATAAGAAAAATAATATATATGCTCTTATCATGCGGTGTTTCTGAGTTGTTATTTATGATGCTTGCTATTTTATTTGATATGCCTATTCCCTTACTAGCTGTCCAATTGTTATGGTTAAATTTAGTTACTGATGGTATTCAAGATGTTGCTTTAGCATATGAAAAAAAAGAAGATAATATTATGAGTAAGCCACCACGTGATTCAAAGGAACCATTATTTGATAAATTATTAATAAAAGAGATAATTATATCAGGTATTACTATTGGTATTTTGGTATTTATAATGTGGTTATACTTAATAAATATAAGAAAAACAGATATTAACTTAGCTAGAAGTTATATTTTAACACTAATGATATTCATGCAAAATGTTCATGTATTTAACTGTCGCAGTGAGAAATCAAGTATCTTAAAAAACAGATTTAAAAATAATCCTTTTATTGTTATTGCTATCATAATTATACTTATTTTACAAGTATTAGCAACGGAAGTAGATTTTCTAAGCAATATCCTAGGTCTAGCATATTTACCTATTTTAGATATCTTATATCTATTCTTACTAACCATCCCTTTAGTGGTTATTGTAGAATTATTTAAGTATCATACAAGAAAAAAGGAAATGGATTAATTAAAATTGTAATAGGAATCTAAGTATTAAATAATTATATTAAAAAATATATAAGTTGACAAAACAAATATCTATGGTAGAATATAAATTAATTAACGGAGGTAAATTATGAATAATGAAAATGAAGTAATTGAACAATTAAATGAACTAATAGGTTATTGTGATAATGAAATTAAGCAAAAAGAAGATATAAACGAAACAATAGATTCATTAAATGAAGTTATGGGTTATGGTAAATTAGATAACACATATCAAAAAAGAAAAGAACCAAAAAAAATTAAAATCAAAAAAATAGAAGTAAAAAATAAAAACTCTCTTAATTGAGAGCTTTTTTAATATTATTTAAAGCATTTTGTTTAAATTCATCGTTACTATTTTTCCAAGCCAGTTCAAATAAAACACCAAGACCAAATAACGGATCCTCTTCGTTCGAAGCAATACAGTCTTCAATTGAAGTTTTAATTGAATCAATACTATCTTCCTTAAAATTATTAATTATATATTCGCGCATGCTCATAAATAGCCTCCTATAAATATATATAACCAAAAATGAATAATTAATACATGTTATTCATTTTTTAGATTAAAGTATTTCTGCTTTACACTTTTAAGTGTCAAATTTTAAAAAAAATAAAGAAATTTTAGAAAAAAAAAGTAATTTGTATTTTTTTTGACTATATATATAGTTAGAGGGACCGCAAGAAAGGATCTCTATGAAAAAAGTTAACTTAATTATTTTATCATTATTTATTTTCCTTATTGCACGTAAAGTTTCTGCAGTAACTTACGATGTATGGACCGAAAGAAAAGA
>JAEDKN010000051.1 GCA_016295795.1 Bacilli bacterium | reverse complement strand
AAAATGATAAAAATTATTGACGAAAAAATAGATGATGAAAATATCAAACAAAATATAGAAAAATCATTGAATAGTTATTATAATGATGGAACAAATTTATATGAATATCATAAAGATAATGAAAATTGCCATTGGGTTGGTAAACATTTCACATTTTATCCAAATGGAGTAATTGATCCATGCCCAGGACATGAATATTTTAAAAGTAAATATCAGTATAAAATAGATTACAAAAATATAGATGATTTTATGAAATTAGAAAATTTGAATAAATGTAAAAATGTATGTTTTGATTATTGTAAATATTGTCCACAAGGTGTTCATCATGAAATATCTTTTATGCCTAAATCATTTAATGAACATGATAGTAAAGAAGAAATTTAAATGATATATACTACAGAAGATAATAGATATTTAAAATGTAGAACACCTTTAATAGAATATATCAAGGCAAAACACTTATATAATAATGAAAATCTAATTTATACTAAAAAATATTCAAATGGTACTTTTTCAATTACAAATCCTACAGAATCATTTATAAACTGTAAATTTATTAATGGTTATCCTCATTTTAATATACCACTTGATAAATGTTTAGAAGAGATTGAATTTTTCTTATCTGATGAATCAATGTATGATAACAAATTTTATATTAGATATGGAGATACACATCCTCATAAATGTATTCCTAAACTTGCACAAGTAAGAAACTTAATTATAGAAAACTCATTGTCAAGTATGATTGGGCCAAATTCAAAAAGTTTCTATGGTTTAGGAGATATAAGTTTGAAATCTTTAAAAGACTTTATAGAAAAAATTCATATCGGATATAGTCCAGAAGAATTATTTATAAAAATAGTTAATAATGATATTCCTAAAGACATATTAGCAAAATTAGAAAAATATGATTTAGATGCTCTTAAACAAATAACAACATTTTTAAAAACAATAAAGTTAATACCAAAACAATTTTTAATAGAGTCAACTTTATATAAAAATCAAAATTTATACAAGATTATAAAAAACAATCCAAAATTTAGCAATGAATTGAAAGATAATGGTGAGTTAAAATATTCATTACAGGAGGTAATGTTTATAAATTCACTGCTAAGAAATAATCAAGATGTATTAATTAATATAATAGGTGCAAATCAAAGGTCACATGTTTTAAAGGTTGATGAACTATTAAAAGGTAATTTTGATGTAAGAAATAGATTTTTAACTTATGAAATATGTAGAAATGCAGATGATAGAAAAATCGATATTTGGTCCAAAAAATTAGATGAATTTATCAAAAAAAACAATTTAAAAATTAATGGAGATTATATTGATTATCAAGAATTGTTGAAGATTCTAATGATAATCAATAGTAATGATGTTATTATCGATTATAATAAGATAGATAAGTATAAAAATAATATATTAAAATTTAATGATATTATTACGGGTATTGATGATTTAAACAATAACAAAAGTATTGAAAATAGAAATGATTTGATTTATAAAATGTCACTTGTTTGTTATAATTTAAATAAGTCTATTGAAATGGGAAATCAAAATAATTTTTACAAATATATAATGAGTGTAGTTAATGAATATGAGTCCAACAAAGAAAAATATATAAATTTGCAAGGTTTATATAAAGAATTTTTGGTTAAATGTTTTGATAGACTAGGATATAACAGCAGTGAAAAAATAAAGGAGTTGAGAAGATGATTTATCCTAAAAAGTTAGAAAAAAATGATGTGATTGAAATTATATCGCCATCAAATGGGGTAAAAAGTGAAAAAATAAAAAAATATGAAAGTGCAATTAAAAATTTAACAAATTTTGGATTCAAGGTTATTGAAGATAAATATGTTAGAAATAGTGAAAACGGTGTTAGCTCATCAGCAAATAATCGTTCAAAAGAATTAAATAATGCTATTAAAGATACAAATGTAAAAGCTTTGATTGCATGTTCAGGTGGAGATTATTTAATTCAAATATTAGATCTTATAAAATTTAATACAATTAAAAATAATATAAAATGGATTCAAGGACAATCTGATATTACACCACTTCTAATTTATATAACAGCAAAATTTGATATTGCAACAATTTATAGTTTTAACGCTAAAACATTTGGCGATGATTATTTGCCAGAATCAATGATAAAGAATAATATTGATATTCTGAAGGGAAAAATACCAAAGCAAGTAGAATATGGTTTTAAAATTTATGATGACAAAATAGAACAACCATGGGAATGTATAACAGACGAAGATGAATTTGATGGTAGAATAATAGGTGGTTGTTTAGATTCATTGAAGGATATTATTGGGACTAAGTATGATTGTGTTAAAAAATTTATAAAAAAATATAATAGTGATGGAATAGTATGGTACTTTGATGTTGCTGAAATGACAAATGAAGATATTTTAAGAACAATGTGGCAATTAAAAAATGCTGGTTGGTTTGAAGGATGTACAGGAATATTATTTGGAAGATTAGAAAACGAAATAAATTACACAGGGACTTCTTTAAAATATGCAATTAATTACAACTTAAAAGAGTTAAATGTTCCAATTTTAATTAATACAGATATAGGGCATACTGATCCAGTATTTACAATAATTAATGGTTCAAAGGTTAAAATTACTAAAAATAAGAAAGATAATAAATATATTTTGGAGACATTTTTTAAATGAAAATCTTAATCGGAATATGTGGAATAGGCAATGGCCATTTAAGTAGGCAAACAAATGTAATAAAATTATTAAAGCAAAATAACAATGAAATTGTAATAGCAACAACCAATAATAATATTGGTTACTTTGAAGAAAATTTCCCAGATTTAAAAGTTCTAGAAATTAATATTCCTTGGATTGCGTGTAATGAAAAAGGAATTGATTTTGAAACATCTATAAATAAATATAATGAAGCAAATATAGATCAGTTTTATAATTTTTTAAATTTTGCTATTAATGTTGAAAAGTCATTTTCTGGCGTGCCTGCTCTTGTAATAACTGACTATGAACCAAATGTTGCTCAATATTCTTATGCAGTAGATATACCATTAATTTGCATGGAACAACAATCAAAATTTTTATATTTAGATGAAATAGAAATAAGCAATTATTCTATTTTAGAAGAGAAGAAAAGAATTAACTATTTTTTTCCGAAATATGATTATAAAATAATTTCTTCATTTTTTCCTATTGATATAAAGGCCAAAAAAGTAAAAATTGTTCCTCCTATTATTTCTTCACTAGAAGAAATAACAAATAAAAAAAACCATATACTTGTTTATTTTTCGCCTTATGAGAATTCGTTAAACTATATTAAAGTTTTAAATGCACTAAAAAAAATAGCAAATTATAAAATTATTGTTTATACAAAGGAAAAATTTGATATTTCTTTAGAAAATATTGAATTTAAAAATTATTCTACTGAATTCAAAAATGATTTAGAGAACTCATTTTGTTTAATTTCTACGGCAGGCCACCAATTATTAAGTGAAGCAATTTCTATAGTGATACCTGTATATCTTATTCCTTTAAGTACATATGAGCAAAATTATAATGCTAAAATGATTGAAAAATACTCTTTGGGAGAAATTTCAAAAAACATTTCAGAAATCGAAATGATTGAGTTTTAAAAAAAAGTACCTTACTATAAGAAAAAAATTAGTAAGTTTAAAAATAAATATTATAAAAATAATTGGGAATCCGAATTATTAAAGGTAATTAATAATTATAATCGTTGAATTAAAAACGTGTTCAAACGAAAAGGTAAAATCCGCTTTGAAAGGTTAAATTCCATATTTACTAAATTTAATTTCATTAATTTACTATTTATATCTAAGTATGTTATAATGATAATTGAAAGAAGGTAAGAAAATGCAAGATTTATTTAAAAAAATTTATAAGATGTCTGTTGTTTCTTCTGTTTTGTTCTTGTTGTTTGGATTATTGTTGTTTTTACAGACAGAAGCAGTTATAAAAAGTGTATCCATTATAATGGGATGTATTTTGCTTGCTTTAGGAATTGTTCCGATAGTTAACTATTTTAAAAATAGAGTAGAAGGATTTTTTTCTGGTGCTGGTCTGTTATACGGAATATTTAGTGTTGTAGCTGGTCTTATTATTTTGATGAACAGTAATATTTTAGCAACTATAATACCAATATTGTCTGGTGTATGGATGATAGTTAACAGTGTTAATAAGATACAAATTGCAATGGAATTAAGGGATAATAAGATTAATTTCTGGATAGTTACATTTATATTTTCAATAATAATATTGATTGGTGGTGTATTCTTAATTGTAAATCCATTAAAGAGTGCACTTATTCTTACTAAGACTGTAGGTATAATAATTGTTGTATATGCTGTTTTGGATATTATTGATAGTATGGTTATCAAAGTTAAACTTAAGAATGCAGTTAATGAGATAGCAGAAATAAAAGAGATTAAATAACTATTGTAGATAAATAAGAAATAATAAATTTATTAATTAAGAAAAAAAGCTTTCGCGGTTAAACACGAAAGCTTATTTTATT
>JAEDKN010000015.1 GCA_016295795.1 Bacilli bacterium | reverse complement strand
AATTCTCTTTTTCTATTGAAATAATATGTTATAATTAAATGAGTGGTGAGTAATATGAAAAACTATTTAATATTATCTAATGATATAATTACTATAAATGAAAAGATAAAAGAAATATTGTCAAAACTTAATCTAACAGAGGAAAACTTAATAAAATTTAACATGAATGAAGTATACTTAGAGACTGTTATGGAAGAATTAAATACATATGGACTTTTTGTTACTAATAAAGTTGTAGTTATGTATTCCTGTGATTTTTTGAGTGGGGACAAGAAAAAAAATATGCTCTCTCAAAACGAAAAGTTACTAGAAGAATACATAAAAAATCCTAATGAGGTAAATTCATTAATTATCGTATGTGAAAAATTAGATGAAAGAAAGAAAATCACTAAATTATTAAAAGAAAAGTTCATAGTAATAGATGAGAATATATCTATAGAAAATAAAATAAAAAATAATTTAGAGGGTTTTAATATGAATACCAAAACCATAAATTACTTAATAAACTATCTAAATAATGATAATATAAGAATAATGAATGAATTAGAAAAATTAAAGACATATAAATATGAAGAAAAAGAAATAACTATAGATGATATAAATAGTATTGTTTTAAAAGAGTTTGATGATAACATTTTTTCTTTAATAAACTATATTTTGAAAAAAGATGTAAAAAAATCATTTGAAGTTTATAATGAATTAATATCTAGGGGAGAAGATATAACAAAAATAGTAATAACTGTTGCAGATCAATTTAGGTTAATATATAAAGTAAAAATCCTAATAAATGATGGTAAAAATAAAGATACGATTACTTCTATGCTAGGAATACATCCCTATAGAGTAAAGCTTGCGATGGAAGCTTCTTATTCTTTTACTAATAATGATTTAATTAGATATTTAAAATCATTAGGGGATATAGATATTAATATAAAAACTGGTGTTTCAGCGAATAATTTTGGATTTGATTTGTTTTTATTAAACTTGTGATGAAGGAGTTTGTATTATATAGCTAAGCTGATTTCTTATGTTTTCTGGCAATTGACTTATATAGTTTGTTGTGCTAGTAAATGCCATAATTTGCTTATTCCTTTTTAATAATTCATTCATAAAATCGACATTTATAAAGTATTGACTAAATATATAAAAGTCTACATCTACGAAACCTAAATCAGCTCTTGTTATTATAGTCCCTATTTTATATATTTTTGGTTTCTGTCTTAGAAAATATAGGGTGGATGTACTTATCGCAGATAAATAGAACGTATTCGGGTATTTTCCAATAGTTTGATAAACTTTATCGACAAATACTCTATTAAAATTAGCTATATCTAATGCAGATGCATCTGTTAATAATTGATATCCTAGTAACATATTTATAATGATTATTTTATTTGAGTTCTTAAATTTATCTAAGAATTCGTTAAAATCTATAGAACTATTTATATCTGGAAGATATACCTTTAAATCAAATTCTACGTTTAATATTACGTTAATAAATATACCATCTACTTGAGGTGCTTCCATTATAGAATTAAAGTATGAATCTAAGTCCAAAATAGCTGGATTATAATTAAAAATTTGCATTGTATCACCTATTAAAATTTATTCCTATACTAATTAATTATTCTTTTATTTTTGTTAAATCTTTTGAAAGTTAGTAATTTCTTTTTCATATAATTATTTAGGTGATTATATGATTAAGAAGTTTTTTTCTATAATTGGGGTATTTGCTCTTGTATGTTTTAGCTTTTATTATACTAGTTTAGCTACTACTATAATTAAGAATAATGATCCTATAATGAAACAGATAATTAAAGTAAGTGAAAATTATAAGGAACAACCAATTAATGCCATTTTAGTAAAAAATAATATTACTCCTGGAATAAGCGGACTAGAAGTGGATGTAGATAGAAGCTATGAATCTATGAAAAAATATGGTTCTTTCAATGAAAATCTAATGGTATTTAAATCACTTACACCATCTGTTAGTGTTTCTAATATTTATGATAAATATATAACTGGTGGCAATGAAAAAAATCAAGTAGTAAGTTTGGTTATAACAGTAGAAGATTATTCTTATATTGAAAATATAATAGATATTTTAGACTCTAAAGAAGTTAAAGCTACATTTTTTGTAAGTACAGATATAGTAGAAGAGTCTCCTGATATAGTGAAACTTATAAACGATTCATATCATCAAGTAGAACTAAAGTCGTATGATTATAATATAGATTCTTTAAAAAAGAGTAAAAAAACTATAAAAGATATAACAAAAAAAGATATTGGTTTTTGTTATAGTGAAGAAGAAAACTTAACTATTTTAACAAATTGTAGTAATAAGAAACTTTATACTATTATTCCGAGTATAAAAACAAGTAATTTTCCTTATAGTGATGTCAAAAATGGACTTAAAAGCGGTTCAATTATTTCTTTAAATAATAATACTCATACACTTAGAGAGTTAAAATACATTATAAATTATATTAACCAAAAGGGTTATAAAATAGTTACATTAGAAGAATTAATAAGAGAATAGTCTGTAAACCAAATATAAACACAGGTAAAGTCATTTGCTTTTTATTGTGGTTTTGTCATAAAAATGATTAACTTTTATTATAGAAAGTGAGTGATTATATTGAAAGAAAAGAATAACAATATTTTTGTAGTAATAATAGTGATTTTATCGATCCTTTTGATTATATCTATTGGATATACTATCTACGATAAAATAGAAAGCAGTAAAACTCAAGATGAAGAAATTAAAATGCTAACAAAGCAAGAAGCTGAAGAACTTTTTGGAAAAATAGTTAAAGATCCAATAATAGAAAATGTTGTTTTTGATAATAAGTCAGGTGAATTAAAAGTAAGTAATATGGATAATAATCAAATTGGAGCGATAATATATGCTAACATGGGTGGATCAGGCAAAAAGGAAATATGTAATACAGAGTTAGAAGATGATTTAATAAATTTAGGAATTATTTCAAAAATTGATGAAGGTCAATATGATTGTAAAATTATTGATATATATGAATTTGATAAAGTAAAAGAAGTTGCCAAAAGTTTATTTGGAAAGAATTATAATCTTGTTATTAATCAATCATCTATAAACGATTCGTTTTATTATTATGATGAAGGGAACATGGCTATATTTAGGTATCCAGGTGCATCGTATGAAGATTATATAGAGTTAAAGGATTATAAATTAGAGAATGATACTGCAGTATTAAATATTGAAACTAATTTTCCAGCAGGAGAAGGATATGAAAAAGATAATTATAAATTAAGATTTAAATTAGATGATGATAATTACTATTTCTATAGCATAGAGAAACTTGATTAGAAAGTAAGCACTAAAGTGCTTTTTCTTTTTGTTAAATTATTGTATAATTTTATAGGAGGGTAATGCTATGTATGATTATATAAAAGGAACGGTAACTAAAATCTATTCTAATTCTATAGCGCTTGATAATAACGGAATAGGTTATTTAATATATACTGCTAATCCATATTCTTTCCAAGAAGGAGAGATTTATCAAGTATATATTTTTCAAAATGTAAAAGAAGATGAGATATCTTTATATGGGTTTAAAGCCATTGAAGAAAAGGAATTGTTTTTAAAACTTATAAGTGTTAAGGGTTTGGGTCCTAAGATGGCTCTTCCTATACTAGCAACTGGATCTGTTTCTGGAGTAGTTGACGCAATTGAAAGAGAGAATATTCTTTATTTAAAAAAGTTTCCTAAAATAGGAGATAAAGTAGCTAAACAAATGATACTAGATTTAAAAGGAAAACTTGGTGTAATTTCTACAGGAACTGTAATAGATAGTAATACTTATGAGGAATTAATAGAAGTATTAAAGGGTCTTGGATATAAGGAAAAAGAGTTTAAATCTGTAATAAATAAAATAGATAATAGTTTATCTATTGAGGATCAAGTAAAAGAAGCATTGAAATTATTATTAAAGTAGTAGAGGTATATTATGGCAAAGATGCATTTTAAGTATGCTAGTATGAATTCTGGCAAAAGCATAGATTTAATGAGAACAGCTTATAATTATGAAGAGAACGGTTATAGTGTTTTAATAGTTAAACCATCTATAGATACTAAAGCGGGTGATAAAATTTCTTCTAGAATTGGACTTGAAAGAAAAGTTGACTTTCTATTATCAAAGAATGATTCTGTTATGAGAAAATTATCTGGTAATTTGGACAAAGTTAATTGTATTTTTGTAGATGAGGCTCAGTTTTTAACTCCTTCTCAAGTCGATGAGTTTTGGATTGTTTCAAAAGTTATGGATATTCCAGTAATTTGTTATGGACTTAGAAATAATTTTATGACAGAGTCTTTTGATGGCTCTAGGCGTTTGTTAGAAATCTCTGATGTCTTAGAAGAATTAACTACATTATGTGGATGCGGACAAATCGCAAGATATGTTGGAAGAAAAAGAAATGGAGAGTTTGAAACAACTGGAAAAGAAGTAGTAATAGATGGTACCGATAATATAGAATATGTACCTCTTTGTGGAGATTGTTATTTGCAAAAAGTAAAGAGGATGAATTTTGATAAGATTAGAAAGGATTTGACTACAGGTGAGGATAGGAATTGACATAGATGATACAATAACTAATACAAGTTTAAAGATGCTAGAATATATGGATAAATTAGGAATAGAACAAAATGGGGATGATTATTGTAATTATACTGTTGAAGATCTAGATAAATATAAAGATTTATTAAGAAAATACATTGAGCCTGTATTAAGTACTTGTACTTTGAAAAGAGATTGTGTTAAAGTAATAAATAAACTTAAAGAAATGGGAAATTCAATATATATAATTACTGCTAGAAGTAATCGTTATAGTGATAATATATATGATATAACCAAGAAATATTTAGAAGACTATAAGATTTCTTATGATGAATTGTTTTTTGGTTATGAAGATAAAAAAGATATTTGTATTGAGCAAAAAATAGATTACATGATAGATGACAATATAGATGTTTACAATTCATTAGTAGGTACAAATACAAAACCTATATTATTTGGAAAAGAAGCTACAAAATCTTATGATTGCATTAGAGTAAACAATTGGGATGAAATATTAGATTTAATAAAATAGAAAGTCAAAATTTATAAAAGTTGTTGTATAATACATGAAAACGATATTGGAGGAATTATGGAAAGAGATAAAATTCTTAGTGAAGAAAAAATAGAAACTGATGCTTTTACAGAAGAAGCAATTAGACCAGAATTATTAAGCGAATATATTGGACAAAAAGACGTTAAAGAAAATATTAAGGTTTTCATAGAAGCAGCAAAAATGAGAGATGAAAGTCTTGATCACGTTTTATTATATGGGCCTCCTGGACTTGGAAAAACAACGCTTGCCTATATAATTGCGAATGAAATGGGAACATCCATTAAAACTGCAAGTGGACCTAGTATAGAAAAAGCTGGCGATTTAGCAGCTATTTTATCTTCGCTTGAACCTGGTGATGTGTTGTTTATTGATGAAATCCATAGAATGCCTTCTTATATAGAAGAAATATTATATCCTGCGATGGAGGATTTTACATTAGATATTATAGTAGGCAGTGAAGGAAATAGTAAAAATATTAAAATAAATTTACCTCCATTTACGTTAGTTGGTGCAACAACTAGAGCAGGAGACTTAACAAGTCCATTACGAGATAGATTTGGTATAATCTCAAAACTTAAATATTATGAGACTGACGAATTAAAACAAATAGTAAAAAGAACTTCTAGAGTATTGGGAGTAGAAATTGAAGATGATGCAGCATATGAACTTGCAAGTCGTAGTAGAGGTACTCCTAGAATTGCTAATCGTCTATTTAAACGTGTCAGAGATTTTGCACTTGTTGAAGGCAGTGGAGTAATAGATTTAGATATAACCAAAAAAGCACTAACTAGATTAAAAGTAGATCAAGATGGACTTGATGAAACAGATTATCAATTGTTAAAAGCAATAATAGAAAAATTCAATGGTGGACCTGTTGGAATTGAATCAATTGCTAGTGTTATAGGGGAAGAAGTAACAACAATAGAAGATGTTTATGAACCGTTTTTATTGCAGAATGGTTACCTAAAAAGAACACCTAGAGGAAGGGTAGTAACTGAAAAAGGATATCGTCATTTGGGGATTAATTATAAAAATGGTCCATTTACCCAAATAGAGTTAGAAGTAGAAGATGAATAATTCAACTATAGATTGTAAGAAAGAAGTGATACAGTGAAAACAGATGATTTTGATTATGAACTTCCAGAAGAGTTAATTGCACAAACCCCTTTAGAAAAAAGAGATTCTTCTAGAATGCTAGTTTTAGATAAACAAAATGGGAATATTTTTCATAAAACATTTACAGATATTTTAGATTACTTAAATTCAGGAGATACATTAGTTTTAAATGATACAAAAGTAATTCCTGCAAGAATTATTGGTATAAAAGAAGAAACTGGTGCAGTGATAGAATTATTATTATTAAAAAATATAAATGATAATACATGGGAGTGTTTGGCAAAACCAGCAAAAAGAGTAAAATTAGGGTCTGTGATTAGTTTTGGTGATGGAATTTTAAAAGCTCAATGTATCGAAGAAAAAGAAGAAGGAATAAGGGTACTTAACCTTATGTATGAAGGAATACTATATGAAATCTTAGATAAGCTTGGCACTATGCCACTTCCTCCATATATTCATGAAAAACTTGAAGATCAAAGTAGATATCAAACAGTATATGCTAAAAATATAGGAAGTGCAGCTGCGCCAACCGCAGGACTTCATTTCACAAAAGAATTATTAGATAAGATAAAAGAAAAAGGAATAAATATTGCATATGTAACTTTACATGTAGGACTCGGCACATTTAGACCTGTCAATGTTAGTGATGTAACTAAACATAAAATGCATACAGAGTATTATGAAATCTCTAAGGATACTTGTGATATAATAAATCAAACGAAAGAGAAAAATAAAAAGATAGTAGTAGTAGGAACAACTAGTGTAAGAGTATTAGAAACAGTTATGAATAAGTTTGGGCATTTAAGAGAATGCAGTGGTTTTACTGATATTTTTATATATCCAGGATATCAATTTAAGATAGTAGATAATTTAATAACTAATTTTCATTTACCAAAATCAACGCTTGTTATGCTAGTGAGTGCTTTAGCTGGTAAAGAAAATATAATGAAAGCTTATAAAGAAGCTGTAGACAATAAATATAGATTTTTCTCTTTCGGAGATTCTATGTTTATTACAAATAATGTAGATAAATAGTACTTGAAATATAAAATATAAAAGAAATTTTTTCATAAATTTAAGTGGTGATACTATGAGAAAATATATCTTTTATATTTTTATTTTGATTTTTTTTATATTATCTTTCTTTATGATTGAAAAAAAACAAACACAGAAAGTTTTAGAAGAAGAAAATAGTGAAAAAAAGGCTGTATTTCTATCTTATCTAGAACTTAATAAATACATTAAAAACAAAGATGAAAAAACAAGTAAAAACAATATTGTGAATATTTTAGATAATATGAAAGATTTTAAATTTAATATGCTTATAGTGCACGTAAGGCCTTTTTCTGATGCGATATATAATTCAGATATTTATCCAATATCAGAGACCGTTAAAAACAATAATAAAGCTCCAAATTATGATGTTTTGGATTATATTATACAAGAGGCTAAAAAAAGAAATATAGAAGTGCATGCTTGGATAAATCCATATAGAATAAGTAATGATACTGATATTACTAAAATAAGCAAAGACAATCCTGCCTATAATCTTATTGATACAGATGCTGTAGAAATTGTAGAAGAAAAAGGAATATTTTATAATCCTGCAAGTGAAGAAGTAAAAAATTTAATAATTAGTGGTGTAAAAGAGTTGGTTAGTAATTATGAAATAGATGGAATTCACTTTGATGATTATTTTTATCCTGATGCAGATATAGATATTGATAGTTATAAAACATATATTGAACAAGGAGGTAGTCTATCTCTTAGTGATTATAGATATAATAATATTTTAACTCTTATTAAAGAGGTTTATTCTACAATAAAAGAAATAAATAATAATATTGTATTTGGTATTTCTCCTGAAGGAAATATAGAAAATAACTACAACAAACATTATTTAGATGTAAAAAAAATACTAAGTGAAGAAGGATATATAGATTATATAATGCCTCAAATATATTTTGGCTTTTTAAACGAAGTTAAACCATTTACTAAAACTGTAGAAGAATGGAATGATATGATAAAAGTAGATAATATTAAGATTATTCCAGCACTTGCTTTTTATAAAGTAGGTGAATATGATAAATATGCTAAGAGTGGTTGTAATGAATGGATAGAAAATAATGATATAATTGCAAATCAAATATTAGAAAGCAGGGAATTATCTAATTATCACGGATTTGCCTTATTTAGATATGATTATATATTTGATGAAGATAAGTACAACAATACTACTCTAGAGGAAATAGAAAATTTAAAAGACGTCTTAAATAATAATTGATACTGACTAAATATTGATATATACTATAAATGGTGAAGATATGAAAATAGATATAGTAAAAGTTGGATACTTACAAGAAAATTGTTATATATTAGAGAAAAATAATACTTGTATAATAGTTGATCCTGGTGCTGACTTAGAAAAAATAGAAGAGAGGTTAAATAAAAGAAAACTTTTAGGTATTCTTATTACTCATAATCATTTTGATCATATAGGTGCTGTAGAGGGATTAAAAGAAAAATACGATGTGAAAGTTTTTGACATAAATAATTTATCTGAGGGGATTCACAATATAGGAAACTTTGACTTTGAAGTTATATATACACCAGGGCATAGCAAGGATTCTATAACTTATTATTTTAGGAATGATAACATAATGTTTGTAGGAGATTTTATTTTTAAAGAGGATATTGGTAGATGTGATTTGCCAACAGGAAATTCAAATGAAATGTATAATAGTATAATAAAGATTAAAGCATATGATGATGCAACAATATATCCAGGGCATGGGGAAGTTACTACATTATCATATGAAAGAGAAAATAACCCATATTTTAAGATTGAAAGAGCTTAGATTTTGTGATAATATTGTTAATATAGGTGGTGTTAGTTATGTATATAGATTTAGCAATAGTTTTAATTTTATTAATAGTTGTAGTAGTGTTTTTTAGGAAATTTTCATCTTTTGTCTATGCATTTGCGATAATAGATATTTTCTTGAGAATAATGACTTTTATAAAATATAATACTGTACCAGAATTAAAGAGTTTAATAGGAAGATATTTGCCTGAATCTATCGGAGCAATAATAGGAAGGTACTCTTCAGGACTTCTTTATACAATATTGATGTGGATTTATGTAATAATCTTTATAATTTTCTTATCATATATTACAAGTTATTTTATCAAAAAAAGAAAATAAAATATTGAAATAATTTTAAATGTACGATAATATATTGTTGTGCATTTTTTATTGCCTCGTAGCCAAGCGGTAAGGCAGTGCGCTCTGACCGCACCATTCGCTAGTTCGAATCTAGCCGAGGCAGCCAATGGTCTGTTGGTGAAGTGGCTTAACACACCACCCTCTCAAGGTGGCATTCACGGGTCCGAATCCCGTACAGATCACCAGTGATAATTTGTTCGGATTGTCGAACTTAATATAGAAAGAGAACTTGCAAAAGTTCTTTTTTGTTTTAAATTTATTGGTAGTACTACAACAAAAATTTTTAATGAAGTGATTTTTGTGTAAAGTTTACATTGTGTTTGTTGACTAAGTTTACGTAAAATGCTATATTCTAAGTAGATAAGTAGGAGGAATATATGAGTAATATAGATAATGAAAGAAATAGAAAAGAAGCAATAAAAAATAGCGTTGGTGTTAATCCTTCAAAAAGGAACAAAAACAATTCGATTGCAGTAAATAAAGTAGCTGCATTAGTCGTAGCTGTTGGCATTTTTGCGGCAGGATTAGGAATTGGAGTAAAAGCAGATCAAAGAATCCAAGAAATTGAGCAACAACAATTAGTGAAAGAAGCTTTTGAAGATTATTATAAGCTATTTGATCAATGTACTATTAGAGTTGGAGATAGTGGTCAATATACTAGCTATGATATGTATGAGATTGTATCTAGTGCTAGCGAGATGGAAGACTTTAATCCTGATGCTTTGATCGCAGCATTTTACAATGAAATCAAACAAAAAGGTGGAGATCCCACATTGGTTGATGAGTTATATCATGGGATGAAAAATTATGATTTAGTTAAAGAGGGCACCTTAAAAGAACGTTATACAGCAGAAGGTTATAACTCTTTTTCTGAATTTATAACGGTACAAGAAGCAATCGCAAAGGTTCAAGCTGAAAGCCAAGGTAAAGGAGCAAAATAATGGAAGAAAAAGAAATAGTTGAAATAAATAATAAAAATTATGCAGTTATAGATGAGATAAACAATAATTCTATAACTTATGTATATCTTTCTAATATAGAAGATTCAAATGATTTTTGTATTAGAAAAGCTTCTAATAAGGAAGCTGATTTATTACTTGGGTTAGACAACGAAGAAGAGTTTGATTTTGCATTAAAACTATTTGTAGAAAAGAATGCAAATTCATAAAGTGATAAATAAACGTTAAAACTTCTAGAATATTTCTAGAAGTTTTACTATAATATTATCAGAGGTTAATTATGGTGGAAATAAAAAATATTAAAAATTTTAATTTAAATGATACAGTTACATGTGGCCAAATATTTAGATACCAAAAAGAAGATGATGATAGCTATACAATAATATTAAAAGATAGAGTAATAAACGTAAAATATGATGGCAATAATTTATATGTAGATTCAAATAACGAAGAAAACTTAAAAGAGGTAATTTTAAAATATTTTGATTTAGATAGAGATTATTCTAAAATAAACAAAATTTTAGTAGAAAAGGATAATAGTATCAAAGAGATAGTTGAATCCTGTACCGGTTTAAAGATGATTAACTCTTATCCATTTGAAACTATAATTTCCTATATAATTTCGGCTAATAATAGTGTACCTTCTATTAAAAAATCGGTTGATATGATTTCACAAAATTATGGAGATAAAATCTCTTTTAGGGGAAGAGATTACTATTTATTTCCAACCCCGGAAGAATTAAAAGGAATAACTGCTTCTGAATATAGAAAATGTAGCGTTGGATTTAGAGATAAATATATAGAAGAAATTGTCAAAGTAATAAATAACGATCCAAATTATTTAGAAAATTTTAATCATATAGATTCTCTATCATCATTTGAAATATTATTAAAAGAAAAAGGAATTGGTCCTAAAGTTGCTAGTTGTATATTATTATTTGCTTATCAAAAATTTGATGTTTTTCCAGTAGATACTTGGGTTAAGAAAGTAATGAAAGAAAAGTATAATGTTGAAGGAGAAAAAAATATAAGAGAACAAGCAAAGAAAATATATGGTGAGTATTCTGGAATAGCTATACAATACATGTTTCATTATGGTAGGAATAGATAGTGGTTTACAAAATTAAAATTTATAGTAAAATATAATTAAGGAGAGATGAAATTAAATGGATAATGAAGTATTAAATAAAACGGAAGAAAAGATGAAAAAAGCTGTTGAAGTAGTTGAAAAACACTTTACAACAGTAAGAGCAGGCAGGGCAAATCCAAGTAGTTTGGATGGTGTTATGGTATCTTATTATGGAGTTGATACACCTTTAAAACAACTTGCAACAATTTCAGTACCCGAAGCTAGGCAATTACAAATTAAACCTTTTGATAGAAGTTGCTTATCTGCTATTGAAAAAGCAATATTTGAATCTAATTTAGGATATACTCCTAATAATGATGGAGAAACTATTCGTATAGTTATACCTGCTTTGACTGAAGATAGAAGAGTAGAATTAACTAAACAAGTAAAAGCAATGGCAGAAGAAGGAAGAGTTTCAATTAGGAATATTAGAAGAGAAGCAATTGAAGAAATTGAAAAATTAGAACTTCCAGAAGATATTCAAAAGCATGACCAAAATGAAATTCAAAATCTAGTAAATGAATATAATAAGAAGATAGATGAAAAATTAAAAGCAAAAGAAGAAGAACTATTAACAGTTTAGTTTTTATTTCTTGTACTGATATTATATGAATGCTATGATAAAATCATAAAGTGGGGGGAAATATGAAAACAAGTCAATTAGAAAAAATAATAAAAAAAGTGAAAAATCCTAAAATAATTTCTAAGTTATTGGATAGTGATGATAGGATTGTAGATTATTTAATTGAAAAAACAAAAAAATATAAAACAATGACTATTGATGAGGCTTATCAATTGTTATCGCCAATATTTACAGACGATATTGTAAAAGAAAAAAGGACAGCAGAAGAGCAAATTAAGCTTATGGATAAAGTTTTACAAACCAGGCATTTGGTTTATAATGAGGTTAATTTTTCTAATATAAATCGTGTTCAAGCAGATATACTGAGAAGGCTTTCTACTGATCCTGATTTGCTTGATAAATCTTTAGAAGAACAACTAGAATTAATGAATAAAATTTTAGATTCTAAGAGAGTAATTTTTGATTTAGATAACAACAAGTACGATTCAATGGGAAAAATCGCAAGAATTCAATCAGAAGATTTAGATGATAAATTAATTTTTATGGATTTAGCTTTGAAAGCTAAAAATTTTGATGAATTATCTGTTATAGAGCATATTTCAAATCGAGATTTAAGTTTTCTTGGAAATAGAAGCAAAGATATTAAACTTTTTCTGATAGAAAAATACCTAAAGTCAGATGAATTCGAATTGTTAGATAATTGGAATTATAATTGTTGGAATGTCAGAGATTTAATGGATAACCTTAAATATTTAGAAAATTTTGATAAAAATAGGAATCAACAAAATAAACTTATAGACTTATTATTAGAATCAAAAAATATTGATCAATTTAGAGCTATATTAAATACTATAGATAATTATATTCCTAGAGAATCTAGAACATTTGATGAATTTGTGCTTATGACTAGAGAAATGTTAAAAGCAGAAACAAGGTATCAACTTTCTATGATGGGAATTATCATAAATAATAGGAAAGTTTCACTTCAAAGAACTACAGAGGAACAAATTGCTTTAGAAGATCAAATACTAAAGACTCAAGATGAAGCAACATTAGATAATATGACAGATATATTATTATCATATGAAGTATTAGAGACTAAGACCTTAGAAGAACAGCTTAGATTAGCTGATAAATTACTACAATCTTGTGATAAAAAGCAATTGGCTACTATGACCAATGTAGCTACAAATGAAAAAGTTTTAAAAGAAAGAACAACAGAAGAGCATATGGCATTTTTAGATAAACTTTTACAAGCCAATACTTTACCACACCTAGTAGCTTTAAAGATGATAGAAACAAAAGAAGAATTTTTAGAAAATAGAACATTTGAAGAACAAATGAAATTGATAGATGTAGTTTTAAGTATAGAAGACCAATATGAAATTGGTTATATAAGTGATGTGCTTGTTGACTATAGAGTCCTTGAAAAATTAACATTGGATGAACAATTGTCCATACTTGATGAAGCTAGAAAAGAATATGAGTCTTATAAACTATCAAACCCAAAGAATTTAGATGAAGATGCTATGATTTTTGAATTTGAAGATAAAAGATATATAAAACATTTAATAAAAGTATTAAGAGAAAATAATATAGATTCTATTAATAGTGAAAGCAAAATAGATCACAACGGAGAAAAAATACTTTTTAAATCTAGAACTGGAAGGAACTAATTTATATAAAAGATAATTCCATGAATTTATTTGGCTTGAAAAAAAAGAAAAGTGTGTTATAATTGTATCAATTGATATTTATTGCTGTAATTAGGAAGTAGTAATAGATAACATTTATTTTAAGAGAGTTGCAGTTTTGGTGAAATGCAATAAATAAATGCCTATGAATTCATCCTATAAGCTTTTATTAATATTAAACGTATACTCGCGTTAAGAGTTAAAGTGTATAGACATTCTATAAACTAAGGTGGTACCACGAAATATGTTTTCGCCCTTAGAAGTAGAATGTTTTTTATTTATAAGGAGGATAAATATGAAAGAAAAAGTAGAACTAATAAAAAGTAGTTTGGATACTGATTTAGATAATATCGATAATATTAATACTTTAAATGAAGTAAAAGCAAAATATCTTGGAAAAAAAGGTATGATAACAGAACTTACTTCTAATATGAAAGAATTATCTATTGATGAGAGAAAGGAAATAGGACGTATTTCTAATGAATTAAGAACCGAAGTTACTAACAAACTTAATTCTATTCAGAAAGAATTAGAAGAAAAAGCAATAAATGAAAAATTGTCTAATGAAAAGATAGATATAACACTTCCTGCTACAAAATTAAAAGTTGGAACTCCTAATATATTAGAAAAAGTAACAGAAGAATTAGAAGAGTTATTAATGTCTATGGGATATGATGTAGTGGAAGGACCGGAAGTAGAAAAAGATTTATATAACTTTGAACTTCTTAATTTGCCAAAGGGACATCCAGCGAGAGATGCTCAAGATACTTTCTATATAGAAGGAGATACACTTTTACTTAGAAGTCAAACATCTCCAGTACAAATTAGAACTATGCTTGCTAATGAGGAAAAAGAACCAGTCCGTATTATTTGCCCTGGAAAGACCTATAGAAGAGATGATGATGATGCAACTCATTCACATCAATTCTCACAAATGGAAGGATTACTAGTTGATAAAAATATTTCTTTAGCGGATTTAAAAGGTACATTTGATGTTATTGCTAAAAAAATGTTTGGAGAAACTAGTAAAACTAGATTTAGACCAAGTTTTTATCCTTTTACAGAGCCTTCAGTAGAAATGGATATATCTTGCTTTAATTGTGGTGGAGATGGATGCCATATTTGTAAAGGAACTGGCTGGATTACTATTGGAGGAGCAGGAGTAGTTCATTATAATGTTTTAGATAATTGTGGATATGATTCCAATATTTATAGCGGATTTGCATTTGGATTTGGAATAGAGAGAATTGCAATGCTTAAGTATGGAATTACTGATATAAGAACATTCTACATCAATGATTTGAGACAGAATGTTAACTTTGATAGGAAGGAGGCATAATTATGATTTCAATGAATTGGGTTAAAGATTATGTCAATCTTGATGGAGAAAACTTACATGATTTAGCTGACAAGATAACCAAAGCTGGAGTTAATGTTGAACAGGTCGAATCAAAAGAAATTAATAATTTAGTGATTGGAAAAGTAATAGAAAGAGTAGATCATCCTGATAGCGATCATTTAAACGTTTGTAAAGTTGATGTTGGAAATGAAGTGTTACAAATTGTATGCGGCGCTCATAACGTAAGGGAAGGAATAAAAGTAATTGTATCATTACCTGGTGCAGTATTACCTGGAAATTTTGAGATAAAACCTAGCAAAATTAGGGGAGTAGAATCAAATGGTATGATTTGTGCTTTATCTGAATTAGGTCTTGAAGAAGCTAATGAAGAAAACTATAAAAAAGGAATTTATATTTTAGATGATAATGCTCCTGTTGGAGGAGATCCCCTTAAATATATGGGTCTTGATGATACAATTTATCACTTAGATTTAAATCCCAACCGTAATATAGATTGTACAAATCATATTGGTTTTGCATATGAAGTGGCAAGTGTTTTAGGTAAGAAAGTTACTATGCCAGATATTACTACTCATCCTATTAATGATGAAGTAAAAAACTATGTTAGTTTAAAAGTAGAAACAGATAAGTGTAGTATGTATAATGCTAAAATTGTTAAGAATGTAGTAATTAAAGAATCTCCAGAATTTATTAAGAATAGACTTATTGCTGCAGGTATGAGACCTATTAATAATGTAGTTGATATTTCTAATTATGTTATGCTTGAATATGGCCAACCTCTACATTTCTTTGATAAAGATAAACTAGGAGATAAAATCTTAGTTAGAATGGCAAAAGATGATGAAGAAATTGTAACAATAGATTCTAAAAATAGAATTTTAACTAGCGAAGACATAGTTATAACAGATGGAGAAAAGCCAGTATGTATCGCAGGAGTTATGGGTGGAAAGAATACTGAAGTAGATGAAAATACCAAAGATATTTTAATAGAGGCTGCGATATTTAATCCATTAAATGTTAGATATACTTCTCTAAGATTAGATTTAAGAAGTGAAGCATCTCTTAGATATGAAAGAGGACTTAACTATGAATATACTACTATTGCAATAGAAAGAGCATGCCACTTATTAGAAAAATATGCTAGCGGTGAAGTGTTAAGTGGTACGGTTACGATTGATAATGTAGAAAGAGTAAAAAAGACAGCTGAAGTTACAAAAGATGATGTAAAGAATTTCTTAGGAATCGAAATGAGTGATGAAGACATCAAAAATTCTTTAAATAAGTTAGGATTTGAATATGAATATAGTGAAAATAAGTATATTGTCACAATTCCAAATAGAAGATTAGATGTTGCGCCTCATCGTCAAGATTTAGTAGAAGAAATAGGAAGATTATATGGATATGATAATATAGAAGCAAAACTTCCTGTAGGGCCTACTAGAGAAGGTCAATATGTTGGTGCAGTTAAGTATAGAAAGTTGATTTCTAAAAGGCTTAGAGCACTAGGACTTGATGAGGTTAAAACTTATACATTAGTAAGTGATGAAGAATCTAACATGTTTACTTATGGAAAAAGAGAAGTAATTTCTTTACTAAGACCAATGAGTAATGATAAAAAGAATATAAGACAGACTATAATTCCTTCTCTTCTTAAAACAATAGATTATAATAAAGCAAGAGGAGTTAAAGATATTTCAATCTATGAAATTTCAAATGTTTACTATGATAAAGAACAAGAAGAGACAAAAATAGCTATTGCGATGCTTGGAGATTATATTCCAAATAATTGGAGTGGAGTAAGCGTTAAAGTTGATTTCTATTTATTAAAAGGAATAGTAGAAAATTTATTGGATTATTTAGGATTAAAGAATAGATACCATTTTAAAGAAGAGATAATAGATGGAATTCATCCTGGAATATCAGCTTTAGTGTTAGTAGATAAAGAACCTATTGGATATTTAGGAAAAGTTCATCCAACTATTTCTAAAAAAGATAATATATATGTTTGTGAACTTAGTTTAAATAAACTAATAGACAAGAAAGTGCGTCCTATTAAGTTTAAAGAAATATCAAAATATCCTAGCATAGAAAAGGATTTAGCATTCATAGTTGATAAGGACATTACCTCAGAAGATGTTATTACAGTAATTAAAAGAGCAGGAGGTAAATTATTAACGAATATTGAAGTATTTGATGTATATGTTGGAGAGAACATAGATCAAGATAAGAAATCTATTGCTTATTCGTTAAAATTTGAAGATCCTAATAGAACTTTAACTGAAGAAGAAGTAATGGCTATATTTAATAAAATAATTATTGAAGTTGAAAACAAACTAAATGCAAAAGTAAGAGATAAGTAAAGAGAACTTGAAAAAGAGTTCTCTTTCTCTTATAATAGTTTTAGTTTGAAATTATATATGCAAATAAATAATATGATTAATTATTATATACAAGAAATCATTAATAAGGAGAAAATATGGAAAGAATATATAATAAATTAGTAAGGGATAGAATCCCAACTATAATAAGAGAAAACGGAGAAACGCCTATTATTAAAGTACTGGATAAATACGAATATAAAGAAGAGCTAGAGAAAAAATTATACGAAGAATATAAGGAAGTAATTGAAGCGGTTGGTGACAATAGGGTAGAAGAACTAGCAGACATGTTAGAAGTAATTAGAGCATTAGCAAAATTAGAAAGTAAAAGTTTAAATGATATTATTATGATTGCTGATAACAAAAATAAAAAACGTGGGGCTTTTGAAGAAAGAATTTTTCTTGAAAAGGTCATTGAAATAGAAAACAAGCAATGATAAAAATAAAATTGGAGGATTAAAATATATGAAAACAAGGATTGTTTTAACAGGAATTTTAAAAGATAATGATTTGTTTTTAGCCGTAAAAAGAAATGAAGACGACGATATGTTCCCGGGTGCATGGGAGTTTCCTGGTGGTCATTTAGAGTACGGCGAAAATTTAAAAGAAGGATTAAAAAGAGAATTAAAAGAGGAAATTGGATTTGACTGTGAATTTACTCCAATCATTACTCATTATACTGATGAGATAAAAGAAGAAAATGGCAAATTAGTTCACGATTTAGAGCTGGATTTTATAATCAATGTGGATAAGGACGATTTAAAGGTTCAATTAAGTGAGGAACACTGTGATTATAAGTGGGTAACAAAAGATTCAGAGTTTTTAGATGAATATATAAAGGATAAAGTATCTAATTTATAAATTTTAAATTTTTAGATTATGCTAATTTGATTTTTTAATAAATAGGAAACAGGATAAATGCTCAAAAACTTTACATTTGAGCATTTTTATGTTATAATAACCAACTATTAAAGGGGATGTAATAGTTATGAGTAGATATGAAGAGGATAATAGCCTATATAATGATGGTGAAGATAAAAAACCAAAACTAGTTATTATGCTAGGAGCAATAATATTAATAGTAATTATTCTAGTTATAGTAATATCTTGTGGAATGCAAACAAAAAGTAATAATAATTATTTGAGTTATCTTAAAATTAATAATGCTAATATAACTCCAGAATTCAATAAGAAACAGACAAATTATTCAGTTACAACTAGTGAGGATGCAATAAGTATATCTTGTAGTAGTGAAAGTTCTAAAGCAAAAACCGATGGCTGTGATAAGAGATTAGAAATAACAAGTAATAGTTTAGTTCATACTATAAAAGTAACTGCAGAAGATAAAAGTGTTAGAACTTATACATTAAATATAGTTAAAGACGAAGTTATCATTCCTTCGGTTGTTATAACTTCTGATACTGATGATAACGAAGTAGTTTCAGAAATAGAACTTAGCGCAAATGTTATTCCAGGAAATGTTAATGTAACATATCAGTGGTATAAAGACTCAAAACTAATTGAGGGAGCTACCGAGAATGTTTACAAAGCAACTTCTTCAGGTAATTATGTTGTAGAAATAAAAAATGATGATTACAAAGATGGAATAAAATCAGATACATTTACTGTTAATATAAAATCAAAAGAAGAAGAAACACCGGTAAAGAAAGAAGAGACTAATAAAACAACCACTAATAATACTACTACAACTAAAAAATCAACAACTAATAATTATACTTTAAAGATAAATAGTATTAGTGGAAATAGTAGTAAATGGGTTAAGTCAGCAAAATTAACTGTAACTGCTACTGCAAGCAATGGATTAGCATCTAAGGCTTATTCGTTTGATGGTGGTAAAACTTATCAATCTTCCAATTCTAAAACATTTACTTCTAATCAAACTGTAACAATAGTTGTAAAAGATTCTAAAGGTAAAACGGTAAGTAAAAAAGTCACAATAAGCAAAATAGACAACACAAAACCAACAGTTAGCATTTCTGCTTCATCTAAAACAACTACTAGTGTAATGTTAACTGCAAACGTTAATCCAACTTCAGCTAAAAGTGGATATAAATATCAGTGGTATATAAATGACAAGAGTATAGCAGGAGCAACAAACAAAACTTATAAGGCAACTTCAACTGGGGTATACAAAGTAAAGGTAACAACAGGAGTTGGATATAGTTCTACTTCTAAAACTTATAGCTTTACTGTAGAGCAAACAAAAGTTACCTGCCCAACATTAACAGTTACTACTCTTAGTGGAAAGCCATTAGCTGATAAAACATGGACCAACGAAAGCATTTTAATGATGATTGTGCCATCTAAAGAAACTGTTAGTTATGATATATATTTAAATGGTATAAATAATATGAATAGTATTGATCAGAATTTTACTTATTTTAATACTTTCCAAGGGACCATTAAGCTTAAATTAAATGATAGTGGTAAAAGAATGGTAAAAATAGTTGTTCGTGATAAGAATGGCAATACATCAAGTTGTTATTCAAAAGCTTATTACTTGAATTAGAAAAGAACTTCAATTTGTGAAGTTGTAATATAAAAGTGAACACAAAAAGAACGTGTTTACTTTTTATTTTGATAAAATATTATAAAGGAGATGAAAATAATGGCTACAAAAGGTCAAAAATATAGAGAATGGTCAAGTAATGATAAGTTTAAAATTATAGAACCCTTATTAAATTATGAAGAAGCATATAGTTCAGTTGCGAAGAAACATAATGTGACAAAAGGAATGCTAAGTACTTGGGTCTCAAAATATAGAAAAGATGGTATTGAGGGATTGGTAAACAAAAAGAAACCAGGAAATAAAATGGTTAAATATTTTACGACAAAAAATTTTAAGTCAAAAGAAGAAAAACTAGAATATGAAAATATGAAACTAAGAATCGAGAATGAAATGTTAAAAAAAGGATTCCTAATGAAAGAAGATGGTACGTATGTAAAATTCACGAAGTAACACAAGCTAAATATGAAATAATTGAATTATTAAGTAAAGAATATAATATTAAATCTTTATGTGAAATATTAAAAGTTTCTAGATCTGGTTATTATAAATGGTTAAGAAACAAAGATATATTAAACAATTATGAAATTAATCGTAGAGATTTAGGTGAATTAATAAAAGATATATATAAAAGAAAACCAAGTTATGGATATCATAGAATAAATGCAATAATAAAACGTGATACAGGTTGGATAGTATCAGATAACTTAGTTCATAAAGTATGTAAAATATTAAAAATAAAATCCAAAGCAAAACATTATAAATATAAACATGCTGGTGAAGAATCAATTAAATATGCCAATATTGTTAATGGTAATTGGAAGGTTTCAAGACCATTTGAAATAATAGTATCAGATACAACGATAATAGGTTTCAAAGGGAAACCATATGATTGGACATTTTATTTGGATGTCTTTAATAATGAAATAGTTGGATATGATGTTAGAGAATCGATGCATGGTAATGGTGTTTTAAATCATCGCGAAGCATTAAATAATATGTTAAATAACAAAATAAAAAGAGGATACGAAAACCTTGAGACTATTGTCCATACAGATCAAGGAGCCGTATATTCCTCAGTGTCATTTAACAATATGTTTAATTCTTATAATGTTACGCGTTCTATGTCTAGAGCTGGTACACCAACAGATAATCCAGTCATCGAATCTAAAAACGGCTGGATGAAAAAAGAAATGCATATTGACTTTGACAAGAATAATTATAACACCGTTAAAGAATTTATAGATGATATTGTTTGGGATAATAACAATTATCGTCCAAGTTTTGCATTACAATATAAAAACCCAGTTGAGTATAGAACTCAACTAGGTTTTAAATAATGTTCTTTTATTGTCTACTTTTTGTTGACAACTTCACAATTTGAAGTTCTTTTCTAATGTAATTTTAAAGTTTTAACTTTTGGTTTGTTTT
>JAEDKN010000003.1 GCA_016295795.1 Bacilli bacterium | reverse complement strand
TTTTTATTTTTATTTTACTTTAGAAAACTTTGCTTTTAAGTTTTTAACGAAATGATATATACCAAACGCACAGTGATATAAGTAATAAAGTGGTTTGTTAAGAATTAAATCAAATTCTCCGATTAATTCTACCACATATCCTCCAAAGCCTTTTTTAAATGTATATAATCCGCCAAGTTCATTTTTTTCGTTGAAGTCACCAACAATACCATAAAAATTATATCTATTATGTCCATGTTCTATAGCATATTTAAGACCTTCAAAATGAATAAGATATGCTGATTGGAATTCCATATATTTTTCATAAGAACCACCAACTAAGGATAATACTTCGTTGTTATTAATAAGGAATAATATACCACCAAGAGTAATAACTTCCCCATCTGTTTCTAGTAGATTTTTATATTTTTCTAAATTGGCTTCGATTCTTTTAATTTCTTTTTGGGTTTCTTTTTGTTTAGATTGATACTTTGCTTCATTCATTTTAATTATATTGTTATCATGTTTGTAAGTTCTTTCATCCATTTCTTTTTTAAGATTTGAAATATCATTATTTGTTTTCTTTATAAGATCATTCATGTTTATTTCAGCTACTAATATTTTTAATATTCCCTTATTATGAAGATGTTTATACATTTCCTGATAATAACTAAGAGGTCTATCAATAAATTCTCTTCGCTCGCCGGTTTTTTCCATAATATCTTTGAATTTTGGTAATTCATCATAATCAATTTCTCGTGTATAAATTCCAAGTTTCTCACATTTGTGTAGTATTTGTCTAGTCTTAGGGTCCATTTTTTTC
The DNA here is from genome assembly GCA_016295795.1 of Bacilli bacterium. Lineage (GTDB taxonomy): Bacteria > Bacillota_I > Bacilli_A > RF39 > UBA660 > CAG-710. Next base: position 68,590 of record JAEDKN010000003.1, on the reverse strand, counting down.
ATTATAGAATCAATTGTTTCATCTTTAGTATCTGTCACAAACATCCACCTGGGTTGTAAGGTGTCTTGCATAATATTAAATCCAAAATGTTTGTATCCAAGCCTTAATAAATTATCAAAGGCTTTCTTGTTGTTATTACCGTTTTCAACAATATTTCCATTAATATCTCTTTCTTGATAAGAAATATAGGGATCTATTTTAATAAATATACCTTTTCTTTTTTTTGCGTATTTTTTAATGTTGTCGGTAAAAAAATCAAGTACTTCATAATTATCATAATCAAGTAAAAATCCTCTTGGAGCATAAAACATATCATATCCAATAGGAGTTTTTTTACTAAGAAGTAAGGTACCAGCTATTATTTTATTATCGTTCTTTATGCCTAGTAAATGCATACTCCAACCATTTGCCTCTTTTAAATGTCCCCATGATGAAGATTGGTAAAAACTGCTGTTAGGATGTTTAGAAGCAAATTTATCAAATTCTCTTTCTTCTAATTTAACAAATTTCATTTTTTAATCCTTTCTTTGCTTTTTCTCTTTTAATTTTTCTAAATATTGGTACAAGTGTTGTAAATATAAAATACATAAATGGTTTTGTGACTAAATCAAACTCACCAATAAATTCTACATAATCTCCACCAAATTTTTTCTTAAATTCATGAAGACCAAGTCTAGGGTTATCTTTTGATAAATCTCCAATTGTACCAAATTGATCATACATCTTAATACCATTATCATAACAATACTTTATATGTTCATAATAAGTTTTGTAGTTAGAAAAGGTATTAGTTAATATATTATGATTACCAGCATATAAAACCCATGCCTTTGATGCATAAATTATGATTGCATGCGCATTAAGAATTATTTCGTCTTGATTTTTGTAAGGTGTATATTCAAGTATTGTTCTTTCAACTGATTCTTTTTCTCTTATTAATTCCTTCTTATGAGTATTTTGAGATTTGCTTAATCCTTCCTTTGGAAGCTTGTCCAATTCCGAAGTAATATTATTTAGAGACTCTTCATATTTACCTAAAATTTCCTTTGGATTGACGCTTCCCATAAATAATATGAATTTATTATCTTTATTGTAAATTTCATATAAGTTTTTATAATAATCCAGATTATATGATAAGAAATTTTTTCTGTTTTCGGTTATTATCATTAGTTCGCTAAATTTTTCTATATCATCTATAGTTCCAATCCTAACCTTAGTATTTAATGAATTTGCTTTTTTTATTCTTTGCTTAGTTGTTTTTGAAAACTTTGATTCAATTTCTTCAAAACTCTGATTCATATCAATTCTAAAAGTATATCTTGGTTGCATTGTTTCAAAATTTTTTGTAAAGCCTTTATGTCTAAATCCTAAACTCTTAATATTGTTAAATATTTTCTTTGAGTCATAAGGAATAGATACATCATTATCTTTATTATCTTTTTCTGACCATATTATATCAGGATCTATTTTAGTAAAAATACTTTTATGTTTTTTTGTATATTTTTTTATTTCTTCAGTAAAAAATTTTAGAGTATCCATATCAAAATAATCAATAACAAATCCTCTAGGGGAATAAAAGTAAGAGTATCCTAATGGCAACTTTTTTTCTAATAAAAGTGCGGTTGCGATAATCTTACCATTATCTGTAACACCAACATAATGGGGTATTAATCCTTTACAAATCTTGGAGAATTCTCCCCAAGAATAGCTTTGTAAAAAATGGCACTTAGAATTGCTTTTTACAAATTCTTCATATTTAGTTTTTTCTATATTACTGACAAATTTCATATTATCACCATCTTCTTCTATAAAAAAGTATAATATTTCATAACTTAAAAGTCAACGAAACCAAAAGAAAAAGATGTTTAACATCTTAAATCATATAGTTTTCATTGCTGTAATTGTCTGAAGTATAGTCGAAATTGTTTGAAGACATTGGAGTTGGATTAATATTACTATTGAATGGAGTAGGTACTAAACTTTTTTCTAAGTTTAATATTCGTCTTTCTAGTCTTCTTAACTCTTGATTGATATTGTTTATTTGACTGTTTACATTTCTTAATTCATTACTACACTGACATCCATTATTTTGAGGAAATGGAATAAACATTTGTGGATTTTGATTATTCATAATAAATCTCCTTTACTTACGTTTTATTATATGCATTTATAACAATTGATGTTATAATTAATTAGGTGGTAAAATGAGGCTTAGAAATGTAAAAAACAAAGAAGAGATAATGAAAGATTCAATATTTTTAGTAAATAAACCCGAAAAATTTTTAGGAAATTGGAGTGACGTTTTTGGTAATAAAAATCCAATACAAATAGAAATCGGGATGGGAAAAGGACGCTTTATTATAGAAAAAGCACTAAAAAATCCTAATATAAATTATATAGGAATAGAAAAATATGACAGCGTTATAGTAAGAGCTTTGGAAAAAATACCAAAGGATTTAAAAAATTTGCGTTTAATTAGAATGAATGCACTAGATATCGACAAGATATTCTATAAAGAAGTGGATACAATATATTTGAATTTTTCTGATCCTTGGCCTAAGAAGAGGCACGCTTCTAGAAGATTAACCAGTCCTGTCTTTCTAGAAAAGTACGAAAATGTTTTTACTGATTGTAAAAAGATATGTCAAAAAACAGACAACAGATTACTTTTTGAGTATTCTATTGTAAACTTGAGTGAAGCAGGATATAAGATTAGAGAGATTTCATTAGATCTTCACAACAGCTTGATAGAAAACAATATAATGACTGAATACGAAGCTAGGTTTGTAGAAAAAGGAAATAAAATTTACTATTTATTCGCAGAAAAGTAATGTCTACTTTACATAAATAAACCATCAAAATTTTAATAAATGTAGTCATCAATCGTAAATTTTGTTATAATTAGATATAAGTAGGTGAAATATGAAAAAGATATTAATTGTATTCTTTTCAATTTTCCTTTTGACAGGATGCACTTTCGTAAATATAGAAAAAGATAGTATTGAAGATATCATAAATACTGTAATAGAAAAAGATATTAATCTTTATAATAATGTTTTTGAAGGATATAAGTTTTATGTTCCAAGAGGACTGAAAATTATAGATAAAAACAAATACAATTCTAAAATATTATTTAAAGATGATACGTTTTATCTGTATGTGGATGTTGTGTCGTATTACTATAAAACAAAAAAGACATTTATTAGTAGTACAACAAATTACTTATCAAAGGAGTTAAGGTTTAATGACAAGTTAGGATATATTGACATTACGGAAACTGAAGACAAATATTTTGTAGAATTTATGTACAATTATGCTAAGATAGAAGCATATATAGATAAGAAATATCTTAATGAAGCAGTTCTTAATATGGCTTATATTTTATCAAGTATTCAATATAATGAAAAAGTAATAGATACTCTAATAGGAGAAAATGTTCTCGATTATCAGGAAGAAAAATATGATATTTTTGAATCTAAAAGAGAAAATAGCAATTTTCTAGAATGGATAGAAAAATATGATACATTTACTGAAGATGAAAAAGAAAAAAACCAAGATGTTTTAGACTATGAAGTAGTAGAATAAAGGAAGGTGTAAACATGGGAGTTTTCGACAAATTAAAAAATGTTTTTTTTGAGGAAGAATACGTCGAAGTAGAGGAACCGATAAAAAAACCAAAAAAAGAAAAGCCAACGATTGCAAAAAAAATCGATTTGCCAGAGATGCCTAAAATAAAAGAAGAAAAAACTTCTAGAGAAAGAGAGATTGAAGAAGAAGTCGTTGAGCGTGTAGAAAGGCGCGGGGTTTCTGAAAGAGATTTGAGAAAGTCAGATAATAGTTTTAAGTTTCCAATGACTTTTGAAGAAGAAGATTTTACTGTGGATGCTGAACCTCCAAGAAAAGAAAAAAACACGCTGGAAAAACCGCATCATTCATATGATACTGGCTATGGTGGGAAAAGAGAAGATACAAGCTATAAGACGGATTTCACTTCTTCTGGATTATATGAAGGTGGAGATTATAAAAAAGAGCAAAAGGTATTTAGACCAACGCCTATAATTTCTCCTATTTATGGTATTTTAGACAAAAATTACAAAAAGGAAGAAATAGTCCAGAAAAAAGAAGTTAGGTTAACTTCAGCTTCTTCTAAAAAAATGGATTTAGATTCAGTAAGAGAGAAAGCTTATGGAGATTTAGCGAGTGATATAACTGCCTCTATGATGGACGAGGTTAATGAAAAAGAGGATGCAGATATTGATACTTCGTTATATGATTTAAATGATACTGATTCACCAGTTGTTAGTAATGTTACTGTAGGAGATGCAGAAGAATATTTTAATGATTTAGGTCTTGAGTATAATATTGATTACAAAGATCATAATAAAGAAAAAGCAACCGGTCGTCGTAGTACTAAAAATAAGGAAAGTGAAGATGCTGAGGAGAGCTCTGGTGTAGAAGACAGTCTTTTTGATTTAATAGATTCAATGTATCAAGATTCAGAAGAGGAGTGATAAAGTGGATTCATTAAATATGATTTTTCCAATAATTTTGTACATTTTAGGTTCTGTATTATTAGTTTGTGTAATAGTATTAATAATAAAATTAATTTATACGGTTGATAAGACAAATGAAATATTAGATAATGTTGATCGTAAAGTGAAAACCTTAGATGGATTGTTTAATGCGATTGATATGACAACTTCAACACTATCTTCTATCGGTGATAGACTGATTGATGGAATATTTAACTTTTTTGGAAAGTTTTCAAAAAATAAAAAAAGAAAGAAAGAGGAAGATGATTTTTATGAGTAAAGAAAAAAAATGTTGCGGACTAGGAAAATTTGCTTTGGGAGCAGCAGTTGGTGCAGGATTAGGAATTTTATTCGCACCTAAAAAAGGAAGTGAAACTAGACGCGATTTAAAAAACAAAATTGATGAACTTGTATCAAAGTTAAAAGAAGTTGATTCTGAAGATGTAAAAGAGATGATAGAAGAAAAAATTGCTGAATTGAAAGAGGAATTATCTGATTTAGATAAAGAAAAAGTTTTAAAAATTGCGAAAGAAAAAGCAGCTCAAATAAAAGACAAAAGTGAAGAATTAGTTAATTTAGCTATAGAAAAAGGTACTCCGGTTTTAGAAAAAGCTGCAAACGAAGTAAGAGAAAAAGCTATTGTTGTGGTAAAAGAAGTTTTAAATAAATTAGAAAATAATGAGAGTAAAGAAAAATAATATTGAAATAAAACTTTTTTGATGTTATTATATAATATAAATATTTAAGCGATGAAAAATTATAGTAACATATTTATAAAGAAAAAAGAGAATTAGTGGTGGTGAAAACTAATCTTTAGATTTATGTGAATTACGAATTTGGAGCTTATTGGGTTACGCCATATAGTAATGAGATAGTATAGCTATGAATTAAGGTGGTACCACGGGTATGACTCGTCCTTAGTATATACTATCTTTTTGTTTTAAAAAGAATTGCGCGTTCAAGGAATAAGAAATTGAAGGAGGAAATAAATATGAATTTATATGAAGAATTGAAATGGAGAGGGTTAATACAAGATATAAGTAGCCCAGATCTTATTGATAAGCTAAATAATGATTCTATTACTTTTTATATTGGAACAGATCCAACTGCAGATTCTATGCATATTGGACACTATTCATCATTTCTAATTTCTAAAAGATTGGCTAAAGCTGGGCATCATCCAATACTTTTAGTAGGTGGAGCTACAGGGCTTATTGGAGATCCTAAGCCGACTGCGGAACGGCCAATGATTTCAAAGGAAGAAGTGGAAAAAAATTTCAAAGGATTAAAACGTCAGGCTGAAGAAATTTTTGGGTTTGAGGTTGTGAACAACTACGATTGGACAAAAGATATAAATGTTATAGACTTCCTAAGAGATTATGGAAAATATTTTAATGTTAATTATATGCTTGCTAAGGATAAAGTAAAATCAAGATTAGAAAGCGGAATTACTTATGCTGAATTTTCATATATGATATTACAGGCACTTGACTTTATGCATTTATACGAAACAAGAGGATGTATTTTGCAAGTAGCTGGTTCAGATCAATGGGGAAATATAACTTCAGGAATAGAGCTTGTAAGAAAAAAACTTGATAAAGAAGTATATGGAATGGTAATGCCACTAATAACTGATTCTAATGGGGTTAAATTTGGCAAAACAGAAGGTAATGCATTATGGCTAGATAAAAACAAAACATCAAGTTATGAACTATATCAATACTTAGTAAATCTTGAAGATTCTATGATTATTGAATATTTAAAGAAACTAACTTTTTTATCAAAAGAAGAAATAGAAGAAATTGAAAAGAGTCATAATGAAAATCCGCATTTGAGAGAAGCGCATAAAGCTTTAGCTCGCGAGGTTATTACTGATATTCATGGCAAAGAAGAGTATGAAAAAGCAGTAAGACTTAGTGAAGTTTTGTTTAATGGAAATGTAAAAACACTTACTGCAACTGATATAGAGCAAGTCTTTAAGGGAGTTCCTTCTTATCAGATAGAAGAAAGTATGAATTTATTAGATCTCCTAGTTGATAAAAATATTGCTTCTAGCAAAAGAGAAGCTAGAGAATTTATTAATAATGGTGCTATTTTGGTTAATGGAGATGTAATAAAAGATGAAAATTATATTATATGTAAAGAAATTTCCATTGAAGATAAGTATGTAATTATTAGAAGAGGAAAAAAGAAATACTATTTAATAAATTTAAAATAAATGTTATAATAGCCTCATAAGAAATAAGAAGGAGGCTATTTTTATGTATAGAAGATATATAAAACGGTTATTAGATGTTATTATTTCGGTAATATTATTAATTGTATTGTGTCCTCTTATAATTCTTATTGCAATAGTTACCTATATAGAATTAGGGTGGCCTATTTTTAATCATAGAAAAGAAAAAGAAGGACAATATCATAAAATATTTATCATGTATAAATTTAGGACGAGTTTACCTAAAAAGCCTAATTCTAAAGAGAAGGTTTTTACTAATGTTACTAGATTTATAGATTATAGTAGATTAAATGAGCTTCCTCAATTATTTAATGTTTTAAAAGGTGATATGTCTCTTGTTGGACCGCGTCCTTTTATACCTGGTGATGATTTGCCTAAAGATAAAATAAGCGAAAAAAGATATCTTCTTAAGCCTGGGATAACTGGATTGTTTCAGATAAGAGATGGTGGAACGCACAAAGAAAAGCTAGAATGTGATATAAAGTATTATGATAATCTAAGTTTTTGGTTAGATTTAAAGATAGTATTGAAAACACCTGCTGCAATAATAAGAAAAATGATGGCAAAATAAAAAATCGGATTTCCGATTTTTTTATCTGTTGTAATATTCAACTATTAGAGTCTCTTTAATATCAGGATTCAATTCATTTCTTTCAGGTAATCTTACAAAAGTACCAGTCATTTTTGATTCATCAAATGTAACGAATTCAACTCTATTAGTTACTTTTTCTAATGATTCTTTAACAACTTTTAAGTCTTTATCTTTATCTTTTAATGAAATTGTAGAACCAGGCTTAACTCTGTAAGATGGAATATCTACTTTTTTACCATTAACTAAGATATGACCGTGATTAACAAGTTGTCTAGCTCCGCGACGAGTTGATGCGAATCCTAAACGATAAACTAAATTATCAAGTCTTGATTCAAGAAGCTTTAAGAAATTTTCACCATGAATTCCTTGCATTTTACCAGCTTCTCTGAAAGTTTTTTCAAATTGCTTTTCATTAAGACCATACATAAATCTAACTTTTTGTTTTTCTTTTAATTGTACTCCATAGTTAGAAAGTTTACCTTTTCTATCAGCTCCATGTTGACCAGGTCCATATGGACGTCTAGCGATATCTTTTCCGTTTTCTGAAATAGAAAATCCAACACGACGAGCTTGTTTGTAACTAGGTCCAGTATATCTTGCCATTAATATTTCCTCCTTTATTTATTCACATAAACAAAGAGTCTTACTTTAATATTTGTAGGGAGTTTATTTTAATGGCCTCACCCAACAGCAAAGCTACTACCAAACTTAATAAACACGTTACATTACTAAAATAAGTGCTGTTCATTGAATATGCGTTTATAATTATAATATATATATCTTTAATAGTCAAGGATTTAATTGTGTTTAATGCCGTTAATAGTTTCAATATTATTAAGTTTTAAATCATTTTCTTCGTTTCTTGAACTAACCAATTCATCAAATATTGGTCTTATAGCTGTGTTGGCTGTTAGTATATCTACTTCTTTGTCGTTTATTTTAGAACTATAGAAGGGTAAAGATTTTTCTTTTGGAATATTGTAAATTGTTTGAAAGAAAGTATTATCTATTTCGGGATCTAATGATGTTGTAGAACGGTCTTTTTCTCTAAGACAAGTAAATCTAACTTTTTCTTTAGTTGCTTGATATGAATAATTGTCAGTAATTGGTATGGGACTTTCTTTTGAACCTATATTTGATATAAATCTAATATAGTTAATAATTACTGTTTCTTCGTGAATATTGGTTTCTGGTATGTATATTACTGATATGATGTCTTGTTCATTAACTTTTATTTTTCCTATAAAAAAATCTTTCTTTTTGTTCATTATATTCCTCCTGATATAAAAATACTATACCATAATATACTTACTTTTATTACAAAATAAAATAAAATTTTACAAAATTATATCAAAAAATAAAAGTTTATGTTAAACTATATATAGTATTAAGAATAGAGGTGTTGTATGAGCGATAAGACTATTATGATTACAGTTATTTTATCACTAATTATTATTCTAATCGTCATCATAGTAACTTTAAGAAAAAGAAGATATAATCTTTTAAAAGAACATATAGAGCAACTGGATCGTGAAAAGAATATGATTGAAACAGCACCAATCCCATCAGAGTTGGCAAAGTTAGAAACAATTATAAAGAATGATAAAATAGAAGAAAAGTATAATAATTGGTTAGAAAGATTTGAATCAATAAAAACCGATAATATAGATAAGATAAATGATATGCTGATAGATTTGGATTTCGTTGGTGGCAAAAGAAAGTATAGCGAATATATTTTAAAAATTGCTCAAGCAGAAATAGAAATTGCGAAAGCAAAAAGGCTAATTGATACTCTGTTAGATGAAATTAAAGAGATAACACTTAGTGAAGAAAAATACAGAAGCATTATAATAAAGCTTAAAACAAGGTATAGAGAATTATTTAATGCGTTTGATGCACATAAAAGTGAATATGCAGATATAGCAGATATAATAGAATTACAATTTGAAAATATTGAAAAGCGTTTCCAAGATTTTGAAGTAGTTATGGAAAAGAATGAATATAATGAAGTTGTTCATATTGTTAAAGCAATAGATTCAATGGTTGATCATATGGGAATAGTTATATCTGAAGTGCCAGATTTGGTTCTTCTAACTAGTAAATTGATTCCAAAAAGGATAGAACAAATTAGTTCTACATATGATGAAATGGTAAAGAGAGATTATCCTCTAGATTATCTACAAATCCCATATAACATAGAGGAAACTCAAAAAAATATAAATAATATTGTAGATAGAATAAAAGTCTTGAATTTAGAAGATTGTATGTTTGAATTAAAAACTATATTAGAATATTTAGATTCTTTATTTGTAGATTTTGAAAATGAAAAAATTGCTAGAAAAAAATTTGAAGAAGAAGCTCCACTTTTTGAGAGAAAACTTGAAAAGCTAAATAAAATGGTTAGCGATATATATAGTCAATTGGATGAGATAAAAAGTCTTTATGATCTTAAGGATGAGGATGTAACAATCATAGATGATGTAAATAGTTTGTTAATTGATTTAAACAATGATTATAAAAAGGAAATAAAGAATTTAAAGAAGAGACTCCTTCCTTATACGGAAGTGACAAAAGATTTAGAGGTATTTAATAATAGGTTAAAATCAATTGATGAAGAGCTTGATGTTGCGCTTAAATCTTTAGGTAATATGTATGAAGATGAACGAAGAGCCCGTGAGCAATTAGATGAGATTCAGGAATTATTAAAACAGTCAAAGATAAAAATTAGAAGTTTCAAATTGCCAATAGTTACTAATGATTATTTTGTTCAACTATCTGAAGCTAATGAAGCAATATTGGAAATTATAAAAGAACTAGAGAGAAAACCTATAGTAATAAAAACTTTGAATACTAGGGTAGATACTGCAAGGGATTTAGTTTTGAAGTTGTATAATACAACTAATGAAACTATCAAATTGGCTAAAATGTCTGAGATATCTATAGTTTATGGCAATAGATTTAGAAGTAGTTACGATAATGTAGATCAAGGGTTAAATCAAGCAGAAATTTTATTTTACAAAGGTAACTATAGGAGATCGCTAGAAGTATCTATAAGGGTGATAGAATCTATAGAAGCTAATTTTGGAAAAAAATTAGATGACTTTTATAAAAAAGAGATATAAATAATCTCTTTTTTTTGTTATAATTACTATGGTGATACATATGGGATTGTTTAGCAAAATAAAAAATAAATTTGTTCATAATCAGGATAATGATGTCATAGAACAAAAAAACAAACAAAATGATGGAAAATTAAAAGAAAAAAGTGTCGAAGATGTAAAGATATATGAAAAAGGATTGACTAAGACAAGAGAAAATTTTGTATCAAGATTAGTTAATCTAACAAATAAATATAAAAAAGTTACAGATGAATACTTTGATGAGCTTGAGGAAATTTTAATAAATGCGGATATTGGTGTTGAAACAGTAATGAACTTTGTAGACAGATTAAAAGACAGAGTTAAACGAGAAAAAATAGATGATACCAATTATTTAAAGGAAGTTATAGTAGACGAATTATTCATAATATATGTAAATGACGAAGTAATAACAAGCAAAATCAATTTTTCTAATGATTCTCCTACTGTAATATTATTTGTTGGAGTTAACGGCGTAGGGAAGACTACAACTATCGCAAAATTGGCTGATAAATTAAAATCAGAAGGAAAAAAAGTTATGATGATTGCTGGGGATACATTCCGTGCAGGTGCAACTAAGCAGTTAAAAGAATGGGCTGATAAAGTAGGTACTTTATTTGTTGGTAAAGAAGAAGGAGTAGACCCGTCTAGTGTTATATATGACGGATTAGAGAAAGCCTTAGAAGAAGATGTAGATGTGGTATTAATAGATACTGCAGGAAGACTGCAGAACAAATCAAATTTGATGAAAGAGTTAGAAAAAATAAACAGAGTTATAGGAAAAATTATTCCTAATGCTCCTCATGAAACATTGTTAGTAATAGATGCAACAACGGGACAAAATGGAATAAGTCAAGCTGTCTCATTTAAAGAAATAACTAATATTACTGGTATAGTTCTAACCAAATTAGATGGTACTGCCAAAGGTGGAATAGTTCTTGCAATAAAAGAAAAAGTAGGAATTCCTGTAAAATATATAGGACTAGGAGAGAAAAAAGAAGATTTACAAGTATTTGATATAGAAAAATATATATATGGTTTATTTAAGGATATGATGTGAGGTAATAATATGGACAAGAGAATACGTTTAAATGATTTATATGATTATTACAAAGAACTTTTTACTGAAAAGCAACAAGAGTATTTCGAAGACTATTATCACAATAATTTGTCTCTTTCAGAAATTTCTGAAAATAATAATGTTAGTCGTAATGCGGTACATAATCAAATAAAAATAGTAGAGGCAAGATTAGAGGAGCTTGAAAGTGTTTTGAAGCTGCTTGAGAGGAAAGAAAAAGTTTTAGATATTCTTTCTAAAGAGATATCAGAAGAAACTTTAGAAAAAATAGAAGATCTATTATAGAAAAGATGGAAACATCTTTTTATTTGTTATATAATGATACTAGGTGATAATATGGCCTTTAATTCTAATTATTCGTTTTTATATGATGTTGATGAAAATTACTTTGTAGAGTATATAAAAAATAGTAAAAACAAACATGAACTTTTTAAAGATAAAACAATAAAAAACAGAATAATCAATTGTGAAAATAAATATATTTTTGTTTGGGTTGTTCAAGATATAACTGATAGCTCGATACAAGAACTTTTAGATGAAGAAGGCATTAGTCTTTTGTGCAATTCGCAGGATATTAAGACAAAATTAAATGGATTGTTATCATCGCCTTGTCATGAGATTGATAATATATTATCAAATTCTAAAATGATTAAAAAATTATTAGAAAATTATAATTTCTTGAATAGTTATCTTTCTTTAGATGTAGTTGGTCCCAAAACAGCTTATGCGCTTTTGAGGGAAGTAGATAAAAATGATAAATATACTATTGATATTGTTGAATTATTATCTCGATTTTCTTCGAAAACTCAAATTGAAATTATTAGAAATTTTGAAGATGTTTTTCATAGAGGTTTATCTAAAAATGATTTTAAATATTTAAATAAAGAGACAATTCAATATATAGTTGAAACTAATGAATTAGCTGGAAATATGATTTTTGATATGAATTTAAGTGAGATAGAAAACTTGATAAATAAAGGCTTTGAAATACCGACTGCAATATATCAAGATGCTAGGTTTATTAAAAAGATAATTGGTATCGCTGATGTTATAAAATATAGATTTTTTATGGAAGACTTTTCTGACAAGCATAACCCATTATATATAGAAGAAAAGCGGGATGAATATTATGATAATTTAATAGAACATTTTGATTTTGAAACTGGTCTGTTACCTCATTATAAGAAATTATATGATGATATTAAAAGCTCTCCTCCTTCTTATAGGAGAAAGATATTAAGTGATTTTTTCGATTTGGATAATGATCCGTGTGATTTTTCAAAAATGTACGATTTAAATATAAATTCAAAAAATACCACAGAAGAAATTTATCAATCTATAAGGAAATTATCTGATCAAGACTTAAATGAAATTATTTTTGATAGGAATTTTAAGGATATATATGTAAATGTTTTGAAAAATATAACAGAGATAATTTCATTTAATAATGAACAAAAAATTATAACTGACGAACAATTAAAATTGCTTACTGAAATTTATAATATTTCTGAACTTTCTGATGATAGAAAAATACAATTGTATAATGAGATGAAGTCTAAGAATTATGCAGAAGAATTTTATGACATTATGAGAGCAAGCAAGAACGAATCTTATGAAATGCTTAAAGCAAAAATTATTAGGCATGAAAAAGATAAAAATCTTAAGAACGAAGAGTTAAGTAATAAGTTTGGGGTTGATGTATATGAGCTTAATGGACAAGATTTCTTAGGACTGGTTCATTCTACAAGTCAGGAAAAAAGAGATCTTAATTTCAAATGGAAAGATGGGGTTAATTCTGATTCTATATCTTGTTCATTTATTGGAACTGAAAGTATTGAAACATTTAAAAATCCTAATATTTTTATAACAATTGGCTTTGAAGATTTTGATATTGATAATGTTGTGCATTTGTCAAATAAAGACTCTTATTCTTATTTTGATAGAGAACGTTATAGAAACTCTAGTAGGAGAATTAATAGAATAGCTACGCCTAAAAATCTTATGGAAAATACCTGCGATTATAACGAAGTTGTAATAAATAGTCGCAATTCATGGAAAAATGATGAAGTAAATCAAAACATCAAACCATTGAAACCAGCATATTTGGTTTGTTATGACGAGGTTACAGAAAAAGATGTAGAAATATCAAAAAAAGCTGGATTGTATATAGTTTTGATTAATACAGATAAATATAAGCGTAATAAAAAAGAACAAATAGATGAGGTTTATGCACAGGATTATATTGAGGCAAGGAAAAGTAAATAAACTATTTAGTTATACTTTTCCTTTTATTTGTGTTAGAATGTTATATGGTGATATAAATGTTTGAAAGTTTAGGGGATAGATTACAGAATGTAGTATCAAAAATAAAGGGATACGGTAAAATAACAGAAGATAATATCAGTGAAATGATGAGAGAAATTAGACTTGCTTTATTAGAAGCTGATGTAAATTATCAAGTTGTAAAGGAATTTACTACAGCTGTAAAAGAAAAAGCTTTAGGTGAAGAGGTAAAAAGAAGTATTAAGCCAGGGGATTTGTTTGTAAAAATAATTAATGATGAATTAGTAAATCTTTTAGGTGGAGAAGAAAAGCCTCTTAATTTGAGTGGAAGTCCTGCGATATTAATGTTAGTTGGTCTTCAAGGCTCTGGTAAGACTACTACTATTGGTAAGTTAGCTAATTATTTAAGGAAAAAACACTCTAAAAGACCTCTTTTAGTTGCCTGTGACGTTTATCGTCCTGCGGCAATTGATCAGTTAAAACAAATTGGTAAACAACTTGGAATTGAAGTCTATGATGAAGGAAAAAACAATCCTGTAGAAATTGCTAAGCATGCAATTGATTATGCTAGGGAAAATAAATATGATTATGTGTTAATTGATACTGCTGGACGACTTCATATAGACGAAGATTTGATGAATGAGTTGGATAACATAAAAAAAGAAGTAAATCCTCAGGAAATTTTATTAGTAATAGATTCTATGATGGGACAAGATTCTATTAATGTTATTACAGGGTTTAATGATAAACTACCTCTTACTGGTGTAATATTAACTAAGTTGGATGGTGATACTAGAGGTGGAGTTGCTTTATCTGTACGACATTTAACTAATGTACCAATAAAATTTATTGGTGTAAGTGAAAAGCTTGATGGATTGGACTCCTTTGATCCTAAAAGAATGGCTGGTAGAATTTTAGGAATGGGAGATATTGTATCTTTGGTTGAAAAAGCAACAGAAGCAATAGATGAAAAAGAAGCCGAAAAAGCCGCTAAGAAAATGCAAAGTGGGAAATTTGATTTAGAAGATTTTCTAAGCCAGATGAAACAAATAAAAAAATTAGGACCTCTTGAGAATTTAATAAAACTAATACCTGGGGCTTCTAAAATGGGATTGAATAATGTAAAAATAGATCCAAAACAAATGGCTCATATAGAGGCGATAATACTTTCTATGACACCAGATGAAAGGAAAAATCCTGATATAATAAAGGCAAGTAGAAAAACTAGAATAGCCAAAGGGTGTGGGTTGTCTGTTCAAGAAGTAAATAAACTTTTAACTCAATTCGAACAAATGAAAAAGATGATGAAACAATTTACAAACGGGAAAATAAAAATGCCTTTTTAGGTGTTTTTTTAATCTCTAGGCCTTTAAAATATTAACTTTTCGCTTATATGAATATCATATGACTAGATAGGAGGATTTTTAAATGTTTAGAGAACAATGTTGTGATAGACAAAATGAATTTAATGCTAATTTCGCTGGGTATAATGATGTAAACATGGATGTTGATATCAATGTAGAAAATATGCCTATGGCAGCACAGGGAAGTGGAATGCAAATGCCTGGAAGTGTATCATGTCCAATTATTGAACCAGTTCAAGAAAGAGTGGTACAAAGAACTATTATGCACGAAGTTCCACATGTATGTCCAATCAGAACCAGAGTAATTAATAACCATGTTTATCGTCATACTTATCGTCCAAGTTATAGTTGTTGCAGTCAAGATACAGTATCAAATGTTCAATGTGGTTCTTGTTGTCAGTTTAGATAAAAAAATCTAATAAAAAAGAGAAAAATTCTCTTTTTTTTTGTTAATAAAGCTGATATAATGACTATGATAGAGTGAGAGTGATTATATGGATAATTATAATGAAAAAGAAGAAGAAAAAACAATAGACAATAGTCTATATACTGATGGTGAAGATAAAAAACCCAAAATGGTAATAATAATAATATCGATTGTTGCGGTGTTACTTATAATATTACTTTGCGTTTTTGCTTTTTCTAAATTAAATAAGAAAAGTACTAACAATTATCTTACCAGTATTTCGGTAACTAATGGAGAATTAGAGCCAGAATATAACAAAGAAGTTTTAAATTATACAGTATCTGCTAGTGAAGACATTGTTACTATAAAGTGTAGTAGTGAAAGCTCTAAAGCTACAACTAATGGGTGTGATAAGAGAATTTATTTACAAGATGAATGTGTTGAACATGTTATAACCGTTACTGCACAGAGTAAAGATGTAAGAAAATATACATTAAATATATGTAAACAATCCAAAGATGCACCTGTAATAAAAGATGTCAAGGTGACTCCTACAGGATATACAAATTCACAAGTTAAAGTAGAAGTGGTTGTTGAAAGTGTTAATCCATTAAATCAAACAGCATATTCGTTTGATGGTGGAGAAAACTATCAAGAATCAAACACTTATATTGTTACAGATAATACAACTCTTCAAATAAGGGTAAGAGATGAAAAAAATAATGAAAGTGCAATCTTTACTAAGGAAATAACTAATATAGATTCAACGAAACCAGCAGTTATAATTGAGGGAAGTGTAGAAAGTGGAGTTTCTACAACCTCAAATGTAACTTTAACTGCTATTGTTACTCCTGATACTACTGTTAGTGGATATAAGTATCAATGGTATCGTGGAAGTACAAAAATAAATGGGGCTACTAAGAGTACGTATTCAGCAACAACTACTGGAGACTATAAGGTCGTTGTTACAACAGGTAGTGGAAATAGTGTTACTTCTGGGGTTTATAAAGTAAATATTAAGAAGTCTAGTAGTGGAAGTAGTACAAATAATAGCAAAGTAGCACCAGTAATAAAAAGTGTTACAGGTAATCCAACTTCTTGGACAAATAAAAACGTGACTTTGAAAGTAAACGCAACAGCGGTTAATGGATTGCATGATACTGCATATTCATTTGATGGAGGAAAAACTTATCAGAAATCTAATAGTAAAGAATTTTCTTCTAATCAAAAAGGAACAATAATTGTAAGGGATAAAAAAGGGAACAAAACAGCCTATAGTTTTAATATTTTTAAAATTGACAAAACTGTTCCAAAAGCATCAATTGAAGGTAATACTACATTAGGTAGTACGCTGAAAGTAGTTGTAACTCCATCAACTACAGCAAGTGGATATAAATATCAATGGTATAAATCAGATACTGCAATAAGTGGAGCTACTAAGAATACATATACTCCTACTTCTACAGGAACTTATAAAGTAAAAGTTACAACTGGTGCTGGAAATACGGTTGTTTCTAAGACGGTTAGTATTGTACCTGCAGTAAAACCAACTATTACTTTAACCGGAAGTGTTGGAAGTGGTACTTGGACTAATAAATCAGTGACATTAACTGCTAAAGTTAATAATGGAACGGCAACTAAATATGTATGGTATCGTGGTACTTCTCAGATTTCGTCTGGGACATCTAATACTTATTCCGCAAGTGTATCAGGTACATATAAGGTTGTAGCTACAACTTCTTCTGGCGAAATAACATCAAGTTCATATAAGGTAAATATAGATACTGTTACTCCAAATGTTACAATATTAGCTACTCTTGGGGGTTATGATGGAAGCTCATATACTGGTAATTCTTGGACCAATAAGTCTGTATATATTAAAGTAAGTGCTTATGATGAATCCGGAATAGCAAGTATAACTTCCGAAAAGAGTTTAGAAAAAAATATAAATGGACAGACTGCTACTGCAAGAACGCATTACGATAGTGACGGGTCATATACTTTTACTGTGACAGTTACTGATAAAGCGGGAAATGAGACAAAAGAAAAAAAATATATAAAGATAGATAAAACGGCGCCTTATACACCATATATTGATAGCAATAAAATGTATAAGATTGATAAATCGGGAAGCGGATGTAACTTTGAAGGTGGCAATTTTGAAGATAGTGTTGGGCTTAGTTATTTAACAAATTCAAAACATGTTTATTGCCTTGTTAGTGTATATCCAGGCGAAAATCTTAACTTGGGAATAAATACAAAAGATAATAATAATGGTTCCGGAATAAATTACTGTGAAATCGTTTGGAAACCTTATTCAGGTGGTTCGCCATATGGGGACTATAATGGATTCTCGTGGGTTCCAGATGAAAATATGAAAATAGTAAGAAAAGGTGACTATAATTCAATTAAATGGTTTGGTGAGAGAAAAGCCAATATGAACGCAGATAAAATAGTATTATATACTAAGCGATGTTATGACAAAGCTGGTAATGTTAGTCCATCATTTACTGTGATGGCAACAAATTATAGTAATAATGATAAAGAAGCTGCAAGGAAGGCACTTGAATGGATATTTTCTGGATGGTAGAATATTTAAAGTGAGAAGAAATATGTGCCTTTTAATAAAATTCTGTGATTACTAAATCGTCAGGTATATTCTAAATCTCAATTTGGTTTTGAATTTGAATTGTCATTTATAAGAAAAGGTTACTCCTTTTCTTTTTTAATTATTTATGATATAATCTTGATTGAAATGGCGCATTATTCTAGTCAATACATTATTACGAAGACGAGGGTAAAATATCGTTAAAGAGCATATCTGTGAAGCGTCTGGTGCTTGCTTTGTGTGCCCAACATGGGGTGGGTGCTGGATTTGAAGAACCTATGGGCGATCGTAACGGCATACGGCAACCGACCCATTTGTTCGTAGAGACCTACGCTTGTGGGAGGGTCTTTTGATACTTCTTACGACTTAGGATTAAACCTATCATGTAGTGAAAGCTACGGATAGAGTAGCTTGACTTGAGTGGTAATAGGGAATAGAGACAGCTAAAATATGGCGTACACCATTATTTTAGTATCGCTACTTGAAACTATTATTGCAAAAAAGTACTAGTAATAGGGGGTATTGTTGGGGAAAACCTCTAGAATGTAGACTAACATGGGATTGCAGTGTGCACTAAGTGGCAATCAAGTCATAGATAAGGTGACTTACTATTTATTCTTTTAAAAGGGAACTGCTTTACTGGTAACGGTAAGTAAGAATAAGGGAAATCCAACTTGACCTAAGGTACAGAGTTTATCATGTTAGTTGCCATTTCATTTATATTTGAGGGTTATTATGGAAAATAAAAAATATAAAGAAAAATATTCAAAAAAGGTTAATAAGAAAAAAGTTGTTAATAAAAAACTAATAGACTTTAGATGGATCTTCACGATTACTCTTAGTGCTTTTCTGATATCTATTTGTTTTTCTTTTCTATCAGAAGTAGCTATTTCGAACGTTGGCATTGTATTAAGTATAATTCTTTTGCTTTTAGTAATAGTGATTGGTGTTTTATTTGACATGATAGGAATAAGTGTTACTGTAGCGGATATAAATACTTTTAATTCAATGGCATCTAAAAGAGTTAAAGGAGCAACACTTGCCGTTAGGTTTATAAAAAATGCTGAAAAGCTTTCTAGTTTTTGTAATGATGTAATAGGTGATATTTGTGGTATTATAAGTGGTGCTTTATCATCTTCTATTTCTTTAGCGTTAGCTAGTAAATTGTCGATTAATTTACTTCTAATAACATTATTAATTACTGGATTTGTTGCAGCTTTAACTATAGGTGGTAAAGCATTTGGAAAAAGTTTTGCAATAAATAAAAGCAATGTTATTTTGTATCAATTTTCAAAAGTAGTATCTATATTTTATATAAAATAACTTTTTAAGTAATATAATTGCTTTAATCGTTGAAAATCGACTTTTTTTTTGTTATAATTTTTACAATTGGGAGTGGTCGTGTGAAACAAAAACGTAAACATAAAGATATTGAAGAAGAAATTGAAATAATTGATATAGATAAAGAAGAAGAAAAAGAAAAACAAAATTTAAAGATAAAGAAAAAAGTAAAACTTAAGAAAGGATTACTTTTTCAAACACTGTTTTGTTTGGTAAGTATAATATTTATTTTAGGATGTTGTATATTTTATGGGACAAGATTAGTTAAATATTATAAATTGTACAATCCAAAAGATGATAAAGGAAACGCAGTACAACTTCTTTCTAATAAGATAACTTCTACATCTACTTTTGTTTATGAAGGAGAAGGGCTTTATTTAACAGGTGGTACATATATTTATAAAGGCCAAAATGTAAATAACTATATAAAATATTCAAATTTAATTTGGAGAATTTTAAAAATTAATGACGATAAATCTATTGATATAGTTTTAGATTCTTCAATTAATAATTTAAAATGGAATAGTACAATAACTGATTACTCAAAGTCTGATGTTGCAACTTACTTGAAAGAAGAATTTTTGCCTATATTAAATGAAAAACATCTTACTAATACTATTGTATGTAATGATAAAATAGACGATATAGCAAATATAAATTGCGCTATACCGGATTCATCTAATTATGTTAGATTGTTAAATATAGATGAGTTTTTAAACAGTAAAATAGAAGATAAAAGTTATATTTCTAATGGCAATAATATATGGTTATCAAGTAGAGGAACTAAACAAGTATGGACTATAAATGGAACAAGTCTATCATATGCTGATATGACTAATACATATAATATCAAACCTGTGGTTACTCTTAAGAATTCTACGCCATATGTAAGTGGTACTGGTACAAAAGAAGATCCATATGTAATAGAAGAAACTAAAAATGATATACAGGTTGGTGATCATGTAAAATTGGGTGAAGATATATGGACTGTTTATAGTATTGAAGATGATACGCTTAAATTAAGTTTAAGTACTTTATACAAAAACGGAACACAAACTTATAGATTTGATTTATCTACTAACAAGTATGATCCAACCAAGAAATCTTCTTTAGCTAAATACTTAAATGAAACTTTCTATAATTCACTAAGTTACAAAGATCAACTTTTAGATTGTACTTGGTATATTGGTGAATATAACGATAGTTATAAAGATATATATAGTGAAAAAGTAACTTCTAAAGTAGGACTTAGTAGCGTTGCTGATTTAAAATTAGATGGAGGAGTTTCTAATTACTATTTACTAAATGGTATAAATACAAATAAGGTTTATATTTATTCTGATACCTTGATAGAGTCTAAGAGCACATTGTCACGAGCAATAAAGCCATCTATTTGTATAAAAAAAGCAACAATAAAAACTGGTGATGGAACTTTAGAAAAGCCATATACTTTGGAGGGATAGCATGAAAAAAATTACAATTTTAATGATTATATTAGATGTTATTGTAGCAAGTTGCTTTATTTTGGTATATGCGGTTCCTTCTTTTAGAAACAAAATTATTTCTACTGCAATGGTTACAAAAACACATAAATATATAGCTTATGTATTTTATGACGAAGATACAATAAATGAAGTAACAGCACAAAACAGATATATACCTTTAACCGATAGTGTTAATTTGGATGATATAGTTATAAATACTGCAGAACGTGAATCCTATGATAATGAATATGATGAAGCAATATTAACAAGAGATCCTAATAATGAAGATTATAAATATATTCCAGTTAAGGTAGGAGGATATGATGCACATTTAGTAGCAATCTATGATCCTTCAAAAGTAAAATTAATTGCATCTAAAACTTTTAATACAGGCTACGGACAAGAACGTATTAAGGATATGTGTGAAAGATCTAACGGAATAGTTTGTATAAATGGTGGAAGATTTAATGATACTACAGGTTATGGTAGTGACATTCCAAAAGGGACTCTTATAAAGGACGGTAAAATTATTTGGTCTGACACATCTAAAGCAACTAATTTAATAGGATTTAACAAGGAAGATAAATTGGTATTGGTAAAGGCAACGGCGCAGGATGCTTTAGCTATGGGAATTAGGGATGCATTGGAATTTGGACCTTTCTTAATTGTAAATGGTAAAAAGCTTCAATATGAATCGGCTGCGGGCGGATATGATAGGGCGGCACGTGTTGCAATTGCTCAAAGAAAAGACGGAGTTGTCTTGTTCTTAGTTACAGAAGGGGTACATACTAATGGGCCTACTTTAGTTGAAGTAATCGAACTTTTAAGTAAGTATGGAGCATATAATGCCGCTAATTTGGATGGTGGTACTTCAGCTCAATTAGTAATAAAAGGAGAACTAATAAACACACCATTGACGGTCTATGGTAAAAAAGTAACAGGAGGAAGAAGAGTTGTTAGTGGATTTGGTTTGATTAAGTAGGTGAATTATGAAAAAAAAGAAATATAAGTTAAAAATTAGAAGATTAATTATAGTAGTAATTTTAATTGCATTGGGTGTAACTTCTATAATTTTAGGAACAAATTACAATAAATTTTTTGGGCTTATACCTGCAAAGAAAGTATATTCAGATATTCCTAAACCTAATGTGGAAGAAAGCAAAGTTTCGTTGGTAATGGTAGGAGACGCTTTGATACATAGTGCAATATATGAGTCAGTAAAAAAAGATAATTATAATTTTAAACCTATATTTTCAGAGGTAAAAGATATAATAGGTAATTACGAACTTGCATTTTATAATCAAGAAACAATATTAGGTGGTAAGGAATTAGGACTTTCAACCTATCCTCAATTCAATTCACCATATGAAGTTGGTGATGCTTTTATGGATATGGGATTTAACCTTGTTAGTCTTGCAACAAACCATACTCTAGATAGGGGAGTTTCCACAAGCTATAAAACTATAAAAAATTCTAGAGAATATTGGGATAAGCATGAAGATGTTATAGCGGCAGGTTCATATTATACTCAAGAACAAAAAGACGAAATAATAGTAAAAGAAAAAAATGGAATAAAATATGGCTTATTAGCTTATACTACATCTACTAATGGATTAAACATACCTAAAGGTAAAGATTATTATGTTAATGTTTATAACAAAGAGCAAGTAAAAAAAGATATAGAAAACTTAAGAGATAAAGTTGATTTACTTATGGTTTCTATGCATTGGGGAATAGAGTATTCACATACGGCATCTCAAGAACAAAAAACTATTGCAAAATATTTGTCTAGTTTAGGAGTAGATATAGTAATTGGAACTCATCCACATGTTGTAGAACCAATTGAATTTATAGATGATACACTAGTTATATATTCTTTAGGAAATTTTGTATCATCGCAAATAGGAGTAGAAAAGTTGACCGGACTTATGGCTTCTATTGATATTACCAAAACTACTGTTGACGGAAAAGTAACAGTAAAATTATCAAATCCAAAGGCAGATTTGGTGTATACTTGTAAACCAAGTTCTTGTGGAAAAGGGCAATATAAAGTGTATCCTTATAATAAGTTAACATCTAGCATGCTTTCTAATTATAAGACATATTATAAAAAATATATGGATATTGTAAGGAGTCTTGATAAAAATATATCAACAATTTATACAGAAGAAGCTTAGCTTCTTTTTTCTTCATCTGTTCCCAAAAGAACTGTTTTTTTTCATAGATTTGTTATATAATTATTAGTAGAAGAGAGTTGATTACATGAAATATAAAATAATGGACGGAAATGAAGCATGTAGTTATGTTTCGTATAAATTTAGTGAATTAGCAGGAATATATCCAATTACTCCGGCTTCTCCTATGGCAGAATATATTGATAAATATTCTTCTGCATCACAAGAAAATTTTTTTGGTGATGTAGTTTCTGTTGTAGAGATGCAAAGCGAAGCAGGTGCAATAGCATTAGTGCATGGAGCATTGCAAAACGGAACGCTTGCTACTACTTATACGGCTAGTCAAGGGTTACTTTTAATGATTCCAAATATGTATAAAATAGCTGGTGAATTATTGCCTTGTGTTATTAATGTTGCGGCAAGAAGCGTTGCAACGCACTCGTTATCAATACTTGGGGATCATCAAGATATTTATTCGGTTAGGCAAACAGGGTTTGCTATATTTGCGACTTCGTCACCTCAACAAGTTATGGATTTGACCGCAGTACCATATTTATCAACAATAAAGGGAAAAATTCCTTTTGTTAATTTTTTTGATGGATTTAGAACAAGTCATGAATTGAAAAAAGTAGAATTAATAAATTTAGAAAAATTAAAGCCTTTAATTGATAAGAAAAAGTTAAAAGAGTTCAAATTACATGCATTGAGCATTAATAATGTGACAAGAGGAACTAATCAAAATGATGATATCTATTTTCAAATAAGTGAAGCTAGAAATAAATATTATGATAAATTACCAGATATTGTTAATAAATATATGGAAGAAGTAGGCAAAATAACAGGTAGGATTTATAAGCCTTTTGATTACTATGGAGAACCAAAAGCTACAAAGATTATTGTGGCAATGGGATCAGTTTGTGAAACGATTAAGGATACAGTTGATTATCTAAATGAACAAGGTGAAAAAGTTGGTTTAATAGAAGTTCATTTGTACAGGCCATTCAGCGAAAAATATTTTCTAGATGTTCTTCCTAAAACTGTGAAATCTATTGCGGTTTTAGATAGAACAAAAGAATCCGGTGCAAGTTGTCCGCTATATTTGGATGTAAAAAATATAATAAGTAATTATGATCCTAAAATAAAGGTTGTAGGTGGAAGATACGGACTTGCTAGCAAAAACACAACTCCTTATCAAATAAAAGCGGTTTATACTTATTTAGATAAAAAAGAATCTCGTGAATTTACTATAGGAATAGTGGATGATGTAACTAATTTAAGTTTGGAAGAGGAGTATTTTTCTATTAACAATAATAATCATGAAATGTTAATATATGGTTATGCTTCAGATGGAATGGTAAGTGCCTCAAAAGATATAATTAAGATTATTGGAAACAATACAAAAGCTTATACACAAGGATATTTTGAATATGATTCTAAGAAGGCAGGAGGCCTAACAAGGTGTCACTTACGTTTTGGCAATGATCCAATTAGGGCTACTTATTATGTTGAGAATCCATCCATTGTTGTTTGTACAAAAGATGATTATCTAAGAAAATATAATATGCTTGATAATATTAAAGAAAAAGGCATTTTTATACTAAATACTTCAAGAGAAAAAAAAGAATTAAGTGATTTGTTCACTAATCATGATAAAGAGATTTTAAAGAAAAAATCAATTAGATTATATACTATAAATGCTAGTAAAATTGCTTTTGATAATGGTATTACAAACAAAATAAACATGATAATGACAACTGTAATATTTAAGGTAAGTAATTTTATACCATTTGATTTTGCATTTAAAGAAATAAAAAAATCATTAGAAGTGATATTAACTAACAAAGGAAAAGACATAATTGAAAAAAATTTAAAAGCTATTGATGAAGCAGTAAAGGAACTTAAAAGTGTTAAACTGGATACAAAAGTATCAGTTCAAGAGGAAGACTCCAAAACAAATATATTTGATATTATTGATAGAAAGCAAGGTAATACTTTATCGGTAAGTCAACTAAGTGAATTTGTTGATGGGACGTTTCCTGGAGGACTTTCTAAATATGAAAAGAAAAATATTGCTGAAAAGCTTCCTTGTTACAATAAAGATAATTGTATAATGTGTAATCAATGTTCATTTGTATGTCCTCATGCAGTTATTAGACCTTTTCTTCTTGATGATAAGGAAGTATTAAATGCACCTGATGATGTAAAAGATGATTTAAAAGATGCATTAATAAAAGATCAGAAATTAAAATATACTATTGGAATTGATTTTGATAACTGTACTGGATGTGGATTATGTAGTAAAGTATGTCCTGGAAAAAAAGGCGAAAAAGCAATTACTATGGAGGATAATACTGAAGTAAAAACAAAAGGGAACTTATCTAAAAGTAAATATTTGTTTGAAAAAGTTGAGGAACATATTGCCATTCCTACTACAACATTAAAAGGTAGTCAATTTGTTAGGCCAAAATTTGAGTTTTCTGGAGCTTGTAGTGGCTGTGGTCAGACTCCATATTTGAAACTTTTAACTCAACTGTTTGGGAATGAATTAGTAATATCTAATGCTACTGGATGTTCATCAATATATGGTGGAAGTATTCCAAAAACGCCATATAGTGTTCCTTGGGCAAATTCGTTATTTGAAGATAATGCAGAATTTGGTTATGGACTTGCAATCTCTGATAGACTAAATAAAGAAAAAATAAGAAAAATAATTTATAAAAGCATAAATAATGTGCCAGATTCAGAAAAAGAAATTTATGCTAGTTATTATAAAAGATTGGACTATCCATCGAGTTGTTTATTGTATGAGGCAGTTAACAAAAGCAAAAACAAAGAACTTATAAGTATGAAAGAATTTATTAAAACTAAGTCTTTCTGGATAATTGGTGGAGATGGCTGGGCATACGATATTGGCTTTGGTGGTTTGGATCATGTTTTGGCTAATAAAGAGAATGTAAACATTTTGATTTTAGATACTGAGGTTTACTCTAATACCGGTGGACAAATGTCAAAATCTAGCAGGATAGGTAGTGTATCTAAATTTGCTTCTTCTGGAAAAAAGACAAACAAAAAAGATATTGCGAGAATTGCATTATCTTATCCACATGTTTATGTTGCTACCGTATCGTTAGGGGCCAACATGAATCAAACTATAAAAGCATTTATTGAAGCTAAAAACTATAATGGGCCTTCTATTATAATTGCATATTCTCCATGTATTGCCCAAGGAATAGTAACCGGAATAACAGATAGTATAGAAGAAGAGAAAAGAGCAACTTTGTCAGGATATTTTCCTTTGTTTAGATATAATCCTGAAAGTGAAGTGTTCTCTTTAGATAGTGAAGCAGACTTTAGTAAATATTTTGATTTTATTCTTGGAGAGGACAGATATAGAGCGCTGAAGAAAGTTAATCCAAAGGAATATAAGGATTTATTAGAAGCTAATAAATTAGAAGCAATGCAGAGATATGAATATTATAAGGATTTAAGTAATAAGAAAGCATAAAACAACTTAAGCTTTATGCTTTTTTCATGCAAAAAAAGAAACCGCTCCCCCTGAGAAACGGTTTCATAAAAAAGAATAAAAAGGGGTTGGCTAGTGTGATACTAGCGACCAATTCGCCATTTGTGAATTGGTGATTCTTATCATAATGGAATAAGTATATTTTGTCAATAAAAAAATGAAAAAAATTTAATAGGCTTATTAATTTGTATAAATTTAACGGTGTTTTTTCTTTCGAATAAAGTCGTTTTGTGATATAATATGCAACAGGGAGTGATAGTATGAAGTTATCTGAAATAAAAGGAATCGGTCCAAAAACAGAGATGCTATTAAATAAAATTGGAATTCGTGATTTCGATGATTTAGTAACTCACTATCCTTTTCGTTATGAAGTGTTGAAACGCAGTGATATAAAAGAAGTAAGTGAAGAAGAAAAAGTTGTAATTGATGGGAAAATAGAGAGTATTCCAATATTGATTAGATTTAAAGGTAATCTAAATAAGTTAAATATAAGATTAGCTACTAAGGGTGGTACTGTTGGTGTTTCAATATTTAATAGAGCTTTCTTAAAACCAAATTTAAAGATAGGAACTAATATAATTGCTATTGGGAAATATGATAAAAAAAGAAATATATTAACTGCAAGCGAAATAAAATTTGGGAGTTTATCAAATAAAGAAACGATAGAGCCTATCTATCATACCACTAGTGGTATAACGGGAAAGGTTTTAGCATCATATATAAATAATGCGCTTTTAAAATATGGTAATGACGTTAGGGATAACATTCCTAAATATCTATTAGATAAGTATAAATTTAATAATAAAAAAACCGATTTGAATATTGTTCATAATCCGCCTGACTTTAATAAACTTAAAGAATCCATGATAAGATTAAAATATGAAGAACTTTTTGAATTTACATTTAAGATTAATTATTTAAAAGAGCAAAATAAGAAAAATGATGTTGGTATAAAACGAGAATGTGATAGAGCATCATTAGATGAAATTATCAAATCTCTTCCTTTCAAACTTACTGATGATCAAAAAAATGCACTAGATGAAATAATAGATGATTTAAGTAGTAATCATAAAATGAATAGATTATTGCAAGGAGATGTGGGGAGCGGTAAAACTATTGTTGCTTTTCTTGCAATGTATTATAATTCAGTTTGTGGATATCAAAGTGCGCTTATGGCTCCAACAGAAATTCTTGCTATTCAACATTACAATAATATGAAAGAACTATTTAAAAGTACTAATATAGAGATTGCACTACTTACAGGTTCTGTTAGTAAAAAAGAAAAACAAGATATTTATAAGAAACTAGAATCTGGAGAAATTTCAATGATTATTGGAACTCATGCTTTGATTCAAGAAGATGTAAAATATGGCAATTTAGGATTGGTAATTACAGATGAACAACATAGATTTGGAGTAAATCAGAGAGCTAATTTGAAAAATAAAGGCATATCAGTAGATGTTTTATATATGAGTGCAACGCCTATTCCTAGGACTTATGCATTAACGATATATGGTGATATGGATATATCTACTATAAAGCAATTGCCATCTGGTCGGAAAGAAGTGAAAACGTTTGTTAGAACTG
Source organism: Bacilli bacterium (assembly GCA_016295795.1). Lineage (GTDB taxonomy): Bacteria > Bacillota_I > Bacilli_A > RF39 > UBA660 > CAG-710. The sequence goes on along the minus strand of JAEDKN010000003.1, from coordinate 40,245 downwards.
AAGCTGAAATGAAAGATGTTCTTAGTCAAATGAATGAAGAATTAAAAAAGAATCATCAAATCTATGTAATCGCACCATTGATTGAACAAAGTGATAACTCTGATTTGACTAACGTTTATAATTTGAAAGACAAGATGAACTTGGCTTTTGGAAGCAAGTATAATATTGATATTGTACATGGTAAAATGAAACCTGAGGCAAAAGACTTGATAATGAGTGAATTTAAACAAAACAAGATAAATATACTGATAAGTACAACTGTTATAGAGGTAGGAGTAGATGTAGAAAATGCTACAATGATAGTTATTTTTGATGCAGAAAGATTTGGACTTTCTACTTTACATCAATTAAGAGGAAGAGTAGGAAGAAATTCATTTGAATCAAAATGTATTTTAATAAGCAACATGGAAAAAGAACGATTAAAAATAATGGAAACAGTTTATGATGGGTTTGAAATAAGCGAACAAGACTTTAAATTAAGAGGAGCTGGAGATTTATTTGGTGTAAAACAAAGTGGTGATATGTCATTTAAAATTGCTAATCTAAAGTCGGATTATAAAATATTGGTTCAAGCAAAAAAGGATTCTCTAGAGTATTTAAAGAACAAAGATTATGATAAAGATAGCATAAAGATGAGATTAATATCTTCTATAGAAAACAGTTAAAGTGTAAAGTAAAAAAAATTTATTTAATATGAATTGACTTTTGTTAAATTACATATTATGATTAGTATGCATGATGGTAAACATCATGTATTGAGCACACTTACGGTCATATAATGTGAGTGTGTATTCAACCAAAACCCCCTGAAGGGCCGCGAAAGCGGTCCATTTTTGTTTTTTAGTGGCAAATAGTAGCATTTAGTGGCCTTTTAGTGTCTCTCATTTTCCCTCAGTGGCATTTATTTTCCCAAAAATGGGTGGTTGAAAGTTACTTAAAGTGCATCTAAAATAATTTGTGAATTATGTTTAAAGTATTATTTTAAAAGGGATTATAGTACTTTGTTGTTCTCTTCAGGAGAATACAGCGGAAATGGTAGTTATTTAAATAAAAGTTGACAAATAAAAAAATAATGATAAAATATCAGTGTATTTATTTAAAAAATGAGAAAAAAATACAAAAACAACAAAAATAAGTATACTTTTTGATGCTTTTAGTATATAATATTTATAGGAGGAGAGAAAAAATGCTTATAGAATTTAGTGTTAAGAACTTTTTATCTTTTAAAAATAAAGTAACATTATCTATGGAAAAAGGTAATGGTGATGAAAATTTAGATAATATAATATCTACTAACAATGTTGATTTACTTAAAACTGCTGCTATATATGGAGCAAATGCTTCAGGTAAATCTAATTTAATAAAAGCTTTTACATTTGCAATTTTATTTGTTAGAAATTCTAACAATAATACTGTAGGAATGAGATTGCCGATAATTAATTCGTTTATGTTCGATGCGTTTACTATGGGTAGTCCTAGTGAGTTCGAATTCGATTTTATATCTAATAATATTAGGTATAAATATGCATTTAGTGCTGATGCTACTAAAGTTTATACAGAATCATTAGATGCTTACTATACTCAAAAACCTACTAATATATTCACAAGAACAAATACAAATGAATATACTTTTCCAAAAACAGAAGAATCTAAACTAAAATCTATTGAATCTAAAAATACTGAAAACAAATTGTTTTTAGCAACTGCTACAAATTGGAATTATGAAAAAACAAAAGATGCTTATTTATGGTTTGTAAATTACATTGATACATATAATTCGTTTGATAGTATTTCAAAAGAAGTTTTAATTGATTATAGTAATAATGGTGAACTTAAAACATTTACATTAAATATGTTGAAAGAATTTGATATCTTTATTAAAGATTTGAATGTTAGTTATGAGGAAAAAGAAATGGATACTAATATGGTTAACATGTTTATTCCACCTGCAGCTAAAACAGTAGGAACACCTATGGTATCTAATGTAAAAATTGAATTAATACATGAAGTTGTTGATGAAAATAATAATACATTTAATATAGGCATGGGACTTGAATCAGAATCAGAAGGAACTCGAATTTTGTTCTTTCTAGCTCCATTCTTAAAGTATGCGTTTGAGAATAATAAAGTTATAGTAATAGATGAATTAGAAAAAAGTTTGCATCCTGCTATAGTAGAATATATAATTAAAATGTTTAATAATAAAAAAATTAATAAATCTAATAGTCAGTTAATATTTACTACTCATGCTATAAATTTATTAAGCTTAGAGTTGTTTAGAAGGGATCAAATATGGTTTACAGAAAAAGATTCAAAAACAGCTGCATCAGATTTATATCCACTTGATTCGTTCTCAGTTAGAAAAGATGAAAATATACAAAAAGGTTATATAAATGGCAGATACGGAGCAATTCCATTTATAAGAGATATTGATTTATGGCTAGAAGACAATTAAGACAAAGCAAGAAAAAGCCCTTAATTGTTATTTGTTCAGAGGGTGGTAAAAAATCTTCAGAATATTATTATTTTAGAAATCATTCTAATAGAAATTTAAGAATTCAGTTCTCTACAGGAAATAGTACTGATCCTAAAGGAATGTTAGAAGATTTACTAAAATATATTCGTAATGAAGATATTGCTTCAGAAGATAATTGTAGAATTTTCTTAGTACTAGATACAGATTTAGATGAAAGACGAATAAGTGAAATAAAAGAAATAGAACAAGAATGCATTGAAAATAATATAGAAATAGTTACATCAGCTCCAACTTTTGAAATATGGTATGTAATGCATTATCGAAACAATAAATTAAAGTTTCAAACAAGTAAAGATGTAAAAAGGGAATTACAAAATTTAAATGGTACATATACAGAAAGTATGGATATGTATAAAATAATTAAAGATTCAACAGATAATGCAAGGAGTACTGCCCAGTCTTTTGAACAACAAATTATTAAGAATAAAGAAGTTTTATTAAGTTCAAATCCACATACTAGTATATATAAAATATTAGATGCAATTGATGAATTTAATAATCTAAATAATTAATGATAATTCTCTAAATAAGTTAAGAAGTAATAAGGCACCAGTACAAACTTGATTAACAAGTGTTGTATTGGTGTTTTTTAGTAGGAAAGGGTGTGTAAATATGGCTATAACTATTACAGATTATTTAGAAATAGATAAGAAAAAATATGATGGATTAGGTGCGTTTGATAGCTTCTTGGATATAAATTCAAAATTATTTGTTTCACCTATGTTATTAAAAAGGACAACAAATGAGTATTTTAAGAGATGTTATGACAATATTTTGGAACAGTTTAGTATAATTTTAAGACTATTAAAAACTTCGAAAAGCAAAAATGATAGATACTGGAATGAAGCGGTTAAAAGATTAGTTTCTAAAGAAGAAAAAGGTTTATCATTAGGTTATGCTAGGAAAAGTGATAGAGGCTCAGGTATATCGGAAGAAATAGCAGAAAAAATTATTCTAGTTGTAAAAGAATTTGTAGATATAGAAAAAGATTTTCCGGAAATTTTTGAAGTGATGTGTGTATTTGAAAAAGGCATAGGAAGTGACAGGATAAGCGATATTATATTAAATAGTATTAAGGAAAATATCTATCTGTATTCAGAATATATTTTTTCTAATTTTGAAGTAAAAAAAGAAGATTATAAATATAAAGATAAAGTGTATAAACTACCAAAAAATGAGTATAATAATCAGCCAATACTTGTAATAGATAGAGAATTATTGCTAGATTTACCAATTGCTGAAGATTTTAGTGATATTGATTATGTTTCTTCTTTTAATGAAAAAATAAGAAGAGAGTTTTCTAGTTATTTAAACACATCTAATAAAAGAAAAAAATATACAAAGAAGGAATTTAAAAGATTGTTTATGGGTAACGAAAAATTTTTTGAATCTTTTCTGGAAAAATATAGAGAAGATGAAATTGAATCATATGATTTTTCGGTAGATAAAAATGGTGAAATAAAATGGTATTATATATCTAAAGATTATGTAAGAGAAAATCCTTTAAATATCGATAAAAATATAGATGTTTATGAATTGACTAAAAAAATTTGTAATCAATTTAAATATTTAATTGAGGAAAAGGGGCTATGGAAATCATTATATGATGATAATGGTTTAGTATTAAGTGAATCGCATAGTCAAAATCTTTTTTTTGGAATAGCAGATTCATATTGTAAAGCAAATGATATAGATATTAGTAGAGAAAATAATAATGGTAGCGGTCCTGTAGATTTTAAAATTAGCTCTGGCTATAAAAATAAAACTATAGTTGAAATAAAAAAATCTTCTAATAATCAATTATCACATTGTTATGAGGTGCAAATTCCAGTATATATGGCTCAAGAAGAAATAGAAAAAGGAATATATTTATTTATAGATTTAGGTGACCACGATCAAAGAGTAACTAATTTTAAAAATGCTATGCAAAAATATAAGAACACTAAAATTGAATTAATTGAAGTGGATGGTAGAAAAAAAGAAAGTGCAAGTAAACGAAAAATAGATGCTCTAGGTCTTTAACGGAATAAGGCATCTTTGTTTTTAGATTCTTTTTTACAATATATATAACTATAATCAATAATTCTTTTTCTTTTCATTAGATAGGTTAAAATTAAATATTAAAAATTCCTTAGAGATCTAGTTTAAAAGTATACATTCTGGTATAATTTAATTGAGTGAGATGATTATATGAAAGATTTATTTTTAACAAATAAAGACCAAATGTTTTTGAACAAAATAATTGATAGTTTAAAAAAATGTGATTCATTTTCTTTTTCTGTTAGTTTTATAAAAAAAGCAGGATTAATTCTATTTGAAAGGGAATTAGAAGAAGCTTTAGAAAGAGGAGTGAAGGGAAAATTAATTACTTCTACATATCAAAATTTTACAGATATTGCTTCTTTGGAATACTTTATGAATTTACAAAGTAAATATCCTCATTTTGAATGTCATTTAGATTATGAATGTTTTGGAGATAATGGATTTCATTCGAAAGGTTATTTGTTTGAATATGAGGATTCTTATGAATTTATTGTAGGTTCGACAAATATAACAAGATTTGCTTTATTAAAAAATGTAGAGTGGAATGTATCACTTTATTCAAAAGAAAAAATGGAATCATATAATCAAGCTATGGAAGATTTTGTTTATTTATGGAAAGAAACTTTACCTTTAGAAAATAGTCTTATTGAAAAATATAAATTACAATTGGATTACGCTATTGAAAGATGGGATATGGATTATATAAATATATCTGATACAACAATTAATCCAAATTCTATGCAAAGAAAAGCTTTAAGGGAATTAAGAAGATATAGAAATATGGGAATTAAAAGATCGCTTATTATAAGTGCTACTGGTTCCGGAAAAACATATCTAGCAGCTTTTGATGTAAGAAATTTTGGTGCTAAAAGATTACTATATATTGTTCATAGAGAAACAATTTTGAAAGATGCTAGAGATTCATTTATAACAGTATTTGGTGCTGAGAGAACTTATGGATTCTTTACTGGAAATGAAAAAAGTTTGGATGCTGATTTTGTTTTTGCAACTAATACAATGTTAGCTAAACATATTGAAGAATTTAGTCCTGAAGAATTTGACTATATTATATATGATGAAGTACATCATATAGTTGCAAATACAGGTAAGAAGATATTTGAATTCTTTAAACCTGAATTTATGTTAGGATTAACAGCTACTCCTGAGAGAATGGATAATCAAGATATATTTGGATTATTTGATCAAAATGTTCCGTTTGAATTAAGATTAAGAGATGCTATTAGCAATGATTTAGTTGTTCCATTTCATTATTATGGAATAAGAGATCAACTAGTTGATTATAATTCAAAGGATAAAATGGTAATTGCTAATCAAATAGCAAATCAAGAGAATATTGAATTTATTAAAGAACAAATTGAAAAACATAGAAAACCAAATGAAAAATTAAAATGTATAGCGTTTTGTACCAATATTCAAAGTTCTAAATTAATGGCTGAAGAACTATTTGAAGAAGGATATCAAACAATATCATTAACAGGAATTAATGATACTGGAATAAGAATGAAAGCATTTAGAGATTTACAAGATGATAATAATCCGTTAGAAATTATTTGTACTGTAGATATTCTTAATGAAGGTGTTGATATACCACAAGTTAATATGGTTTTATTCTTAAGACCAACTGAATCTCAAACAATATTTATTCAACAATTAGGTAGAGGTTTAAGAAAATATCCAGGTAAAGAATATGTTACTGTATTAGATTTTATCGGAAATAATTATGATAGAGCAGTTCAAATTGCATTAGCATTAGGAACATTAGGAAAAACAACTTATATGGAAAAAGCATATTTAAAACAAATGATTAGAAGTGATTTTAAATCATTAGATATACCTAATGTTGTTATTGATATTGATGAATTATCAAAAGAAGAAATATTGAATTATATAGATAAGACTAATTTTAATTCTAAAGTTTTTTTAGAAAAAGATTATCAAAATTTTAAATCTTATATAAATAGCGGAACATATCCAACACATATGGATTTCTTAAATTCAGATGTTGCACCTGATTTAATAAGAATAATAAAATCATCACTAAATAATTCTAAGAATAAATCTTATTACAATTTTTTATTGAAAATAGGAGAAGAAAACATTCCTATGTTTAATGACATAGAAATAGATATTATTAATAAAATAGAAGATTTATTACCAATTGCCAGATTAGATGAGTATTTAATTATTAATCAAATGTTAAAAGAAGATAAAATAGATTTAAAAAGATTAGAAGGTATCAATAGTCATATTACTAACTTAACATTGAAAAACGCATATGATAATTTAGTGTCTTTAAATATCGTTAATGAAAATGGAGAATGGTATTTTAATAAATCTAATAAAGAATTTATTAGATATTTAGAAGATGTATTAAATTATGGTATAACAAGATATAATAGAGAATTTGGAGAATATGAAGGTTTGTTTAAATTATATAGAAACTATTATAAGGAACAAGCATCTCGAATTATGTTAAAAAATGGTATTCTTCAAAAAGGTACTTATTATAAAGATGATATAGCATATATATTTGCAGGAATAAAAAAAGATCAAGAAGGTAAATTAAATTATAAAGATAAATTTATAAATGATTCTACATTCCAATGGGAAAGTATAGCTAATATATCTGAAAGTGAAAAAGAACATTTAAGAAATTCAAAAAAAGTTCACTTATTTATTAGAAAAATGGAAAGTGAAGATTCAGTAACACTTCCTTATACTTATTTTGGATTAGGAACATTTACTAATGAAAGAAGTTCATTTACTGAAGAAAATGGAGTTAAGCATCAAACTTTATTATTTGATATTATTTTGGATAATGAAGTACCAGAAGAATATCATTTAGATTTTGAAATACCAGAAAAGGTGAAAGATTAATGATAGATGTAGTAGCAGCAATAATAACAAATAAAGAAGGGAAAATATTAATTGCACAAAGAAGTCTAAAAAAATCTCAAGGAGGTTTATGGGAATTTCCTGGAGGTAAAATAGAAAAAAATGAAAGTAAAGAAGATGCTATTGTGAGAGAAATAAAAGAAGAACTAAATATGAATATTATTTGTGATGGATATTTTGATAAAAAAATATATGAATATCCAGATAAAACAATAAATTTAATTGTTCTTAAATGTTCTATGATAGGAGAATCTTATGATGTCTTAGAACATGAACAAATTGCATGGATTACAAAAGAAGAATTTGAAAATTATGAATTTGCTCCTGCAGATATATATTTTGTAGAAAAAATTACTAATGAAAGCTAAGAAATTAGCTTTTTTATGTTAAAATATATATAGAGGTGTTACTTATGAATGAAGCAAAAAGAGTAATAGATGAATTTAATAAAGAAAGAGATTGGAGTCAATTTCATACTCCAGAAAATCTTGCTAAATCTATTTCTATTGAAGCAGGAGAATTATTAGAATGTTTTCAATGGAATAATGAATTTGATAAACAAGAATTAGTTGAAGAATTAGCAGATGTTCAAGCTTATTGTATTATGTTAGCTGAAAAACTTGATGTTGATTTAGAACAAATAGTTTTAGATAAATATAAAAAGAATGCTAAAAAATATGAAATAGAAAAAGCGAAAGGTAATAGCACAAAATATAATAAATTGTAGGTGATATATATGAATGGAATTTATTGGAAAAATACTTCTGAGTTAGACAGTAAAAGTTTTATATGTGGATATTGCGGCGAAAAAATAAGTTCTAATGTAGGTTACTACTTAACAGATTGGAGTAGTTCTGGTAAACCAAATAAACGAGGATATATTTATATATGCCATAATTGTAACTATCCAACTTATATCGATTGGAACAATCAAGTTCCAATGTATAAATATGGAAAAAGTTTTTCTGAAAAGATATTTCCTGATGAAAAGACTTTTCATTTATATGATGAAGTTAGAAATTGCTATAAAGCTTCAGCATTTTCGTCATGTGTTTTATCTGCTCGTAAATTATTGATGCATATTGCAGTGGATTGTGGAGCGGAAGAAGGTAAAAAGTTTATTGAATATGTAGATTTTTTAGATAAAAATAATTATATTCCTAAAAATTGTAAAAGTTGGGTTGATATAATTAGAAACAAAGGTAATGAGGCAACACATGAAATAGTTATTTTTAATGAAACTGATGCTAAGCAAATTATTAATTTTTTAGAAATAATAATAAATGTTATATATGCTATGCAATATCAAGCTAATTTGTATTTAAGTGAGGAGTAAATTTATGTTAGTATATGAAGGAATTAAATCAGGATTTATTGATGATGTAGATTTAGGAATAATTGCTGATAAAATAAGAAATAAATATATTGAAGTAGTAAAGAAAAGACCTAGTGTACCAGAGTTTAATTCGTGGAAAAATTCTATGCAATATATGAGAGGTGTTTTAAGTGATTCTGAAATACCTAATAATACTGGTATAGCTATTGAATATAATATACCTCCAACTGGTTGTAGAATCGATTTTATGATGTCTGGTTACAATAAAGATAAATCAAATGTTGTTATAATAGAATTAAAACAATGGGATAAAGCTACTGAAGTAGGAGAAATGGATGGTATTTATAAGGTAAATACTTATACTGGTGGTGGAATGAGAGATGTTAATCATCCTTCATATCAAGCTATGACTTATGCTAATTTAATTAAAGATTATAATGAAGCTGTACAATTAAAAGATATCAATGTCGTGCCATGTGCATATCTTCATAATTATTATTTTGAAGAAGATGATACATTAAAAAGTAATACATATAAAGAATATACTGATAAAGCGCCATTATTTGGACATAATGATGTTGTTAATTTAAGAAATTTTATTAAAAAATATATTGAAACTGGTGATGATGGTAATATCCTATATGAGATAGATCATGGAAGAATTAGACCATCTAAAATGTTGCAAGATTCTTTAAGAAATATGTTAAAAGGTAATAGAGAATTCTATATGATTGATAATCAAAAAATTGTCTATGAATATGCTTTAAGAAATGCTATTGATACAGTATCTAGAAATGAAAAAAATGTAATGATAGTAAGAGGTGGACCTGGTACAGGAAAATCAGTACTTGCAGTTAATTTATTAGTTGAATTAAATAATAGAAATATGACTTGTTTTTATGTTACTAAAAATGCAGCACCTAGAAGTGTATATTCTTCTAAATTAAGAGGAGATTTTACTCAAACATATATTAATCACTTATTCCAAGGTTCAGGAAGTTTTATAGATGAAGAAAGAAATAAACTAGATTGTTTAGTTGTTGATGAAGCTCATAGATTAAATGCTAAATCTGGTATGTTTCAAAATAAAGGTGAAAATCAAATTAAAGAAATTATAAATGCTGCTAAGTTTTCTGTATTCTTTATAGATGAAAATCAAAAAGTTACTTTAAAAGATATTGGTAGTGAAGATTTAATTAAAAAGTTTGCTAATGAAGCAGGAGCAGGTATTTATACATTTGATTTAGATAGTCAATTTAGATGTAATGGATCAGATGGGTATATTGCATGGTTAGATAGAGTATTAGATATTAAAGATACTGCTAATTTTGATATAGATGGATTTGATTATGACTTTAGAGTATTAGATGATCCTAATGAAGTTCGAAGATTAATTGAAGAAAAAAACAAAGAAAATAATAAATCAAGAATAGTAGCAGGTTATTGTTGGAACTGGATTAGTGAAGGTAAAAATAATACTGAAATTCATGATATAGAAATACCTGAGTTTAATTTTGGAATGAGTTGGAATTTAGGAAATTCAACTACATGGGCAATTGATGCTGAATCAGTTAATGAAGTTGGTTGCATTCATACATGTCAAGGATTAGAATTTGATTATGTTGGTGTTATAATTGGTGATGATTTAAGATATGAAGATGGTCATATAGTAACAGATTATACTAAGCGTGCTAAAACAGATACGTCATTAAATGGTATTAAGAAGATTGCTAATGAACAAGGCGAAGAAGTAGCTAATAAAATTGCTGATAACATAATAAAAAATACCTATAGAACATTAATGACTAGAGGTATGAAAGGTTGTTATGTTTACTGTGTAGATAAAGGAATGCAAGATTATCTAAAAAGAATTAATAATTAAATAAGAAAGATTCAATTTATTTTGAGTCTTTAATTTTTAAATATTCTAATACTTCTCTTGTAGGTAATAGTGCATTAGGTATGTAATAACCTTTTTTAGTAAATCTTCTTTAATAGAGTTTTTAATTTTATATGCTGCACGTTTACTTGTTGAAGTGATTTTCATTATATCATTTACTGATAACCAAGCTTGAGAAGTTATCTTTCTTAATTCTTCATAAGTTATTATTTCTTTCATTTTGTTTTTCTCCTTTCTATAAAATTTAGGTAACCAAAATCTAGGTTTAGGTAACAATTTTTCATTTCAACCACCCACTCAACCACTAAAATAGGGAAAATGAGGGAAAACGAGGGAAAATTCAGGGAACTGAGGGGAATTGTAGAACCATGTTTTACCAATCAGAGAAAGGCAGAAGTATGATTTTAAAAGCGCCCCCTGAAGCCGGCCCTGTGCCGGCATTTTTGTTGTATTTACGGGGTTTTTAGCGATTTCTTAAAATTTTAGATACCATTTTAGATGACAAAACGGAAAATTTGTTAAAAAAATGGTATTTTTTTAATGTTGTTTTTCGTGGTAATTCATATTAGTTCATATCAGTCTCAGTTTGTTCTTCTGTGTACACTTTATCAACTAAGTTAACTATATCTTCCATCTTATTATTGAATAGATGAGAGTAGGTATTTAATGTTACATCAATTTTAGCATGGCCAAGATATTTTGCTACAACCATAACATTAGCACCATTATTAATGAGTAATGAAGCACAACTATGCCTAAAATCATGTATTCTTATTTGTTTAACTCCAGCTTCATCAGCTATTCTTCTTTTTCTTTTTCTTAAATACTCACCACTGAAAGGTTTTGTTTGACCAAATACGTACCATGAATTTTTGAAATTATAATATTTTTTTGATTCTTCATAAAATTTAACATAATCTTCATATAAAGAGTTAGGCATTGGTAATGTTCTTATACTGTTTTTAGTTTTAGGTCTAGAAGTATAATATTCTCCTTCAATATAAGATAAACTTTTATTTATAGTTATAGTATGTTTATCTAAATCTATATCTTCCCAAGTTAGAGCAGATATTTCTCCAATTCTTAATCCACAAAAATATAATGTCTTAAAGAAAGTAATGAATTGAAGTTCATCTTCACAAGAAATAAATTTTTTAAATTCTTCTGGTGTATAGAATTTCATTTCTTTTACCATACCATTAGGATCAGTGAACTTTTCCATTTTATTATATATACTCGTAAAATTGAAATCGTGCCATTTAACTCCATAGTTTAAAATAGCTTTTAATAGTTTATAATATCCATTTTTTGTTTTAACCGCTAATGGTAATTTAACTATTGTACTTCTCCAAAAAAGATAATCTTGTATTGATAGGTCTTTGATTTTAATTTTCATAAAGTATTCTAATCTACATATATTTTTTCTGTAACCATATAATGTATTTTTCTTAACCTTATCCATTTTATAATCATAAAATTCTTCCCAAAGATCTTTAAAAGTCATGTCAGATAGATTTAATTCTTTTTTAGCCATCTTAATTTTAAACTCTTTTTCAGCTTCTTCGGCTTCTTTTCTAGTCATATATTTCTTTGAATTATACTTTTTCTTTATTCCCATATTATCTTCGGCTCTAATATAAAATATCCAACGTCTACCGTCTTTAGTGGCTAACTCTTTTTTTACTTGTTTAACAGACATATTTCATCCTCCTTGATTTTCTGCTTAAAGTTTTGTTAGCCAATCTTTTGACAACTCCACCATAGCACAAAATATTAAAATTTCAAAATCATTTTGCCTCTCATCTCATGCAATAGGCAAATTATAGTTTTGACATTCTTTCCAAGTAATCTAAATCAATTCTTAGATATTTAACGACTTCTATCATAGGTAATAAACCTAATGGTAATTTAAATCCTTGTTCTTCTAAATTTTCACTAATATCATTTTTAATGTTATAAGCCTTAGTTCTACTAACTTGTGCTAATTTCATTAGATCTTCGATAGAACACCATTGTTTTTTTAATAGATTAATTGTTTCCTCAATAGACATATTCATTCCTCCCAACAAAAAAAGAAAGGAGTAATTCCTTTCTTATATACAATTTTCTCTAGTTTATAATATTGTATCATTTTAGTAGTTTTATGCAAGGTTCATTTATGGGTACTAAAAGGGGTACAAATGTGGGATTATAATTGTGTAATTTCCTTAAAGTTATAGGGAAAATTGTATTTATGTGTTATAATAAACACGTGATATAAAACTTGAATTGGGGTGAGTTTATGGGAAAACAAGTTAAGTCTAAAGAAAGAGTAGCAGACCACGGAGAAGTATTTACAAATGAAAGAGAAGTAAATGCTATGTGTGATCTTGTATTGCAAGAAACTGAAAGAATTGATTCTAGGTTTTTGGAGCCTGCATGTGGTGATGGAAATTTTTTAATTGAAATATTAAAACGAAAATTGACTATTGTTGAGAAAAAGTATAAAAAAAGTAGTTATGATTTTGAAAGATTTTCATTGTTAGCTATTGGGAGTTTATATGGTGTAGAACTTTTGAATGATAATGTAATAACATGTAGAGATAGACTTTTCGATTTGTGGGATAGGACATATAAAAAAAATTGTAAAAAAGATTATAATGAACAAACAGTTAATTCAGCAAAATATATATTAAGTAAAAATATAGTTTGTGGAAATGCACTAACATTGTTAAAAGTTGACGAGAATGGAAATGATATAAGTGATCCTATAGTTTTTTCGGAGTGGACTTTCCCATTTAATGATGCAAGAATGCAAAGAAAAGATTATACTTTTGATGAACTAGTAAACAAGGATGAATCACAATTATCTTTACTTTCCGATAATGAAAAAAACGGAAAATTTTTAAAGCAATATATAGCTCATTATAGAAATTTAGGAGGAATTAATTAATATGAATAATGGTTTATTAGAAAATTTATATAATCCAGATGTGTTATCTTGTTTAGCAAATTTATCGAATGATGAGGTTTTTACTACACCTGATGTGGTAAATGCTATGTTAGATTTGTTACCTCAAGAATTATTTAAAAATCCAGATACTACTTTTTTAGATCCTGCATGTAAAACCGGCGTTTTCCTAAGAGAAATTGCTAAAAGATTAATTGTTGGTCTTGAAAATCAAATTCCTGATTTAGATGAAAGAATTGAACATATCTTTAAAAAACAATTATATGGAATATCAATAACTGAATTAACAAGTTTGGTATCTAGAAGAAGTGTTTATTGTTCTAAATGGCCAAATGGCGAATATTCAATTGCAAAATTCGACAATTCTGAGGGAAATATTAGATTTAAAAAAGTTAATCACTCATGGGTTGGTGACAAATGTTATTATTGCGGTGCATCTAAACTTCAATATAATAGAACAGAAGATTTAGAAACTCACGCATATGAATTTATACACACTAAGAAAGTTGAGGAGATATTTAATATGAAATTTGACGTTATTATTGGAAATCCACCATATCAATTATCAGATGGTGGAAATGGATCTAGTGCAAAACCTATATATCAATTATTTATAAGCCAAGCTATTAAATTACAACCTCGATACTTATCGATGATTATTCCTTCACGATGGTTTGCCGGAGGAAAAGGTTTAGATGCTTTTAGAGAAGAAACTTTAAATGACAGAAGATTTTCTAAAATAGTTGATTATCCTAATGCTAAAGATTGCTTCCCATCTAATAATATAAGTGGTGGTGTAATGTATTTCTTATGGGATAAACAATATAATGGTGATTGTGAATTTACTAATGTTATAGGAAAAGATAGAATAGTTCAAAATCGTAAATTAAATGAATTTGAATTATTTATACGATATAATGATGCTTTATCGATTATTCATAAAATCAATGATAGTGGATATAAGATGTTATCTGAAATAATTACATCAAGAAAGCCATTTGGATTAGATTCTTTTGAAAGAGGTCATGAAGAATTTCAAGATAATGATTTATTCTTAGTATCTAGTAAAGGTAATTCATATATTGAAGAAGAAAAAGTTACTACTGGAAAAAATTTAATAGACAAATATAAGGTTATTATAGGTAAAGCTTTATCTGGACATATTGGAGAAACAGATGAAAACGGTCAAGTAAAGGTTTTGGCTAAAGTAGCTCTTTTAGAACCTAAATATGTTTGTACAGAATCTTACTTATGTGTTGGAGAATATGACAATATTATTGAAGCACAAAATTTGGAGAATTATCTTCATACAAAATTTGCTAGATTCTTATTATTGCAAGCTTTAACATCAATGAATATTACAAGAGATAAATTTTGCTTTGTTCCATTATTGGACTTTAAAGAAGAATGGAATGATAAAAAGTTATATGAAAAATTTTCTTTAAATGATGAGGAAATTACTTTTATTGAATCGATGATTAAACCATGGGATGGAGGGGAAGAATAATGGAACAAATTGATTTTTTTCCTTCCAGACCAAATGTTAATCCTACTATATATGTTTATGAATTGATTGGTGTTGAATCACATAAAGGTTATATAAAAGTAGGATATACCGAAAGAGCTGTTGAAGAGAGAATTCAAGAACAACTTCATACTAGCGCTGTACCATACAAAATTATATATTCAGAATCATCAATAAGATGTGACGGAACAGTATTTACTGATAAAGATGTTCATAAGATTTTAAAAAGAAATGGAATATTACAATTAAATTCTGACATAGATAAAAATGAATGGTTTAAGTGTGATTTAAATGAAGTAAAAAATGCTATTTTAGAATTAAAAACAGGTGTCAAATATTCAAAAGATAGAGTTAATACTTTTAAAATGAGACCAGAGCAAGTAAGAGCTGTTAATAGAACTATTGAGTATTATAATGAAGCTTTAATTGATGATCCAGTTTCTGCTCCAAAATTTTTATGGAACGCAAAAATGAGATTTGGAAAGACTTTTGCATCATATCAATTAGCTAAAAAAATGGATTTGAAAAGAATATTAATTTTAACATTTAAACCAGCTGTTGAATCTGCGTGGGCCGAAGATTTATTAACTCATATAGATTTTGATAATTGGCAATTTATTTCCAACAAAGACGCACAATTTAATCAAATAAGTATAGATAAGATGTATGAAAATGCTGATAAATCAAATCCTATTGTTGTATTCGGTTCATTTCAAGATTTATTAGGTACTAATGATAATGGAGGAATTAAAGCAAAAAATGAATTTATTCATAACGAAAATTGGGATTTAGTAATTTTTGATGAATATCATTATGGTGCTTGGAGAGAAAAAGCTTCTAAATTATTTGAGGTAACAAATGA
Organism: Bacilli bacterium; assembly: GCA_016295795.1. Taxonomy (GTDB): domain Bacteria; phylum Bacillota_I; class Bacilli_A; order RF39; family UBA660; genus CAG-710. The sequence goes on along the minus strand of JAEDKN010000003.1, from coordinate 24,177 downwards.
AGAATCAGAATTAGAATTTGATGTTGAAAAGTATAAAAAAGAAGAGGCAGATAATGCATTTAATGAAAGTTTTTTACCAATAACAACGAAGTATTATTTATTTTTATCTGGTACTCCTTTTAGAGCTATAAACTCTGGTGAGTTTATTGAGGAGCAAATATTTAGTTGGACTTATTCTGATGAACAAACAGCTAAGCAAGAATGGATTGGTTCAAATAATCCATATTTATCATTGCCTAGAATGGTTATGTTAACGTATAAAATTCCTGATAGCATAAGACAAATTGCGATGCAAGGAGAATTTAATGAGTTTGACTTGAACGTTTTCTTTTCTGCTGAAAAAGTTGATGGTGTTGCAAAATTTAAATATGAAAATGAAGTTCAAAAATGGTTGGATTTAATAAGAGGTTCATATTTGCCATCAAGTATAGATGATTTGAAATTAGGACAAGATAAGAGACCTCCAATGCCATTTTCTGATGCAAGATTATTGGCTGCTTTGCAACATACATTATGGTTTATGCCAAATGTTGCTTCATGTGATGCAATGGAAGAATTGTTAAAACAAAAGCAAAATACATTCTACCATGATTATAAAATAATAAATTGTTCTGGAACAAAAGCTGGAATTGGTCTAGATGCGTTGAACCCAGTTCAATCTGCAATGGATGATCCATTAAAGACAAAAACAATAACTTTATCATGTGGAAAATTAACTACTGGAGTAACTGTTAGACCTTGGTCTGCTGTATTTATGCTAAGAAATTTAAAAAGCCCAGAAACATATTTTCAAACAGCATTTAGATGTCAATCACCATGGGAAATTACAAATGATAAGAATGAAAAAGAAATAATGAAACAAGAATGTTATGTATTTGATTTTTCGTTAGATCGTGCATTAAAAGAAATAGCTGATTATAGTTGTCAATTAGATATACATGAATCAAATCCTGAAAAAAGTGTAGCTAACTTTATTAATTTCTTACCGGTATTAGCTTACGATGGTTCTTCAATGAGACAAATTAGTGCTCAAGATGTTTTGGATATTGCTATGTCTGGAACTTCTGCAACTCTTTTAGCTAGAAGATGGGAGTCTGCTTTATTAGTTAATGTAGATAATGATACTTTAAGAAGATTAATAGATAATAAAGAAGCTTTAGATGCAATAATGCATATTGAAGGTTTTAGATCTTTAGGAAATAACGTAGTTGAAACGATTATTAATAAATCTGAAAAAATAAAGAAAGCCAAAGCTGAAGTTGAAAAATTGACAGAAAAAGAGAAGAAAGAGATTGATGAAGAAGAAAAGAAAAATAAATCATTGAGAAAACAAATACAAGAAAAATTAATTAAATTTGCAACGAGAATTCCTGTATTTATGTACTTAACAGACTATCGTGAAAGATCTCTTCAAGATGTAATTACACAATTAGAACCAGAATTATTTAAGAAAGTTACTGGTTTAACAACAAAGGATTTTGAAATACTTTGTAGTATTGGAGTATTTAATTCAAGCTTAATGAATGAAGCTATCTTTAAATTTAAAAGATATGAAGATTCAAGTTTATCTTATTCTGGTATTAATAAACATTCATCTGATGATGAAATTGGTGGATGGGATACTATTATTAAAAAAGAAGAATTTGAACGTTTATTTGTAAATCAACAAAGTTCTATGAATTATGAAATAGAACCTGATCAAGAAATTGAAGAATTACAAGAAGAACATGAAAAGGTTACAAATATGATATTTGATGTGCGTAAAGAACCGAAGAAAGAAATTCCTAAAATATCTGAAGAAGAAAAAAATCAAATATTAGCTGATTTAGATGAATTGGATATTGGATCTTTTGTAGAACATAAATCATTTGGTATTGGTAGTGTTTCATGGATAGATTTGAAAAGAACTCATATTAAAGTTAATTTTAAATCTGGCGAAAAGCAATTTCTTTACCCTAATGCCTTTATAGAAGGTCATTTAGAAATTAGAAAGTAGATATTTTCTACTTTTTTCTTTTATATATTGATAAAAAAATAAAATAAATGTATATTAAATAGCACATGCAATGTATAATATATATAACAGAGGTGAACAGCTACTATGAATATATATGAATTTATTAACATCATAGAATCCGCTTCACGAGAACTAACAGATTCTACATTAGAGAAAAAAGTAATTAGAGTATATAATCCTATTAATGAATATGATATAGGATGTATTGTTAATTATGTATTAGATTTAAATAAATATGAAGTATATATGTTTGCTGGTAAAACAAAAGACAAGATTATTTCAAATGTAGGAACTAAAGTATTTGATGATGAAAAAAGTTCAATTGAATATTTTGAAAAATTATCAAATTATATCGAAAACAAAGAATTTGATTCATTAGTAGAAATGATAGATAACAAGTAATTATCTATCTTTTTTAATTCAGTAGTACTCATTTATGTACCCATTTTAGTACACATGCTATTACTCAAAAGTGAACCTTGTATAATACTGCAGAAATGATAAAATATAGTAAAATCGAGATAAAAGTCAAAGAAATGATGATTATTTCGATTTTTATATTGATTTTTTTATTTATAAGAATATAATATAAGTCAATATTTGTGAATAATATCCGCAAAATTAGGAGCTGATGTTAATGAGTTGGAATAGTGAGTTCAAATCTTATAATACTAACTCGACAGTAAATACTGTTGTTACTTTACCATCTTTTGCCCCTAAGGAAGCTGGATCTAATAAGAGTTGAGAGAGTCAATCGCTATCGGTTGCTCTCTTTTTCGTTGGAGGGTATAGTTTATGAGTATCATGGTTAAACAAGAGGAGTTGCTAAAGAATAATGTATTGGGTAAGGGGTTAGTTGAAAAAAGAAATTACGAGGCATCTAAAAAGAATGTTGATTCAGTAGTTAGAGATGCGTATGAAGAATACTTATATATAGCTGCTGGAGTTCTTCCACCTGGACAAGATAATAAAGGTAATATTGTTTTTGATAAGAACAATTTTAGAAATAGTGATCCAGTTGGAAATAAAGCTATTAGAAAAGTTGATTTTGAAGCTTCTGAGTTTTATACAAAACTTACAGAAGTATTTCAAAGATTTACTTTGGAAGAATATGTATTCTTTAATGGATATTTAAATTATGAAACAGATGCCGATATATGTGAAAAATTACATTATAGTGATAGAAGCGCTTTAAAAAGATATAAGAAAAGTGCGATTTTAAAAGTTGCCATGTACTTTAATATAGATGTATTGAAATAATAAGACCAGAAATGGTCTTTTTATATTGTATTAAAGGAGGTGGTTTTATGATTGTAAAATAAATAGTTGATGATTTTGACAATAGAAACTTTTGTGCTACATTAGTTCTAATAAGAGGTGATTAGCTATGAAAAAGAAATTTTTAATATTATTAATTACTATAATTTTAGTAATAGGTACTTTTATTGTTTATATAATAAATACTAACAAACATAATGAAGAAAAATCTTATAATGTTGATCAGATTGAGAGTAAAGTTAATGATAAAGAAGAAATTGTTGATGATTCAGAAAGTGAAGATTCTATAAAAAAAGAAACAGACAGTAAAGTAGATGAAGTAAAAGAAGATAAAAAAGAAGAATCTAAACAAATTATTTCTAATAATAAAACAGAATCTAAAAAGGAAGAAATAAAAACCGAAGTCAAGAAAGATAATATCCAATCAACTACAATAAAATCTGATCCAACATCAAGTTCTAATAATGTTCTAAAAGAAGAAAAGAAAGAAATAATAAAAGAAGAACCTAAGGAGGAACCTAAACAAGAACCTAAAAAGTATATTGGTGTTCCAAGTCCAAGTTCATATTATTATTCTTTTCATCATGGTAAGATTGAATATTCAAATTTGAATACATGCGAGTCTGATAGTTTTAGAATTATGGAAAAAGATCCAGAAGATATTTATGGTGGTTGGTGTATGGAAGTACAAGATGATAATGGAACAGTTTTAGGAGCATATTTATATTTAAAATGCTATTCTGGAAATTGTGACAAATATAAGGGTTAGAAATAACTCTTTTTTTAATGGAGGTTTTTATGAAAATTATTATAGGATTATTTGTTTTATTTATGTTGTTATTTATATATTGTTCATTAAGAGTATCAAGTCATATATCTAGGGAGGAAGAAAAAAATGAAACTAAAAAATAAACTGTTTAGTTTACTTGCTTTAGGATTAACTGCACTTGGTATAGCATCTGGAGTTCAAACAGTTCAAGCGGCTTCTGTTAATTTAAATATGACAGATTCTGGTTGGTATTGGCAAAGAACTAATCTAGATAATACTTTGCATAGTTGGAATCTAACATTATATGATTTTAATGGTAGAGTTGCATATTGTATTGAACCTGGTGTTCCAGAAGGTACAACTTATCAAACTGGTAATTTTAATTCAATTAGTGGATTCACTAATGAACAAAAAGAAAGAATGCTTTTAATTGCATACTACGGTTATGAATATCCAGGACATCAATCATTAAAATATAGAGCAGCTACTCAGGCAATGTTATGGGAAACAGTAGGAACTTCAAGAGTTACTTATTCATCTCAAAGATGGGCAAGTGGAACTATTTATAATGTTGATAGTGAAAGAAATGAAATAGAAAGATTAGTAAGACAACATTACACTAGACCATCGTTTAATGGTCAAACATTTACTGGCAAAGTTGGAGAAGAAATTTCTATTGTTGATAACAATAATGTTTTAAACAATTTTGAAGTTAGTGCTAGTAATGGAGCTGATGTAAGAATTGAAGGAAATACATTAAAAATTACACCTAAACAAATTGGTGATATTAAATTAAGTTTTAAGAAAAAATTATATACTTCAACAGAGTATTTAATTTATACAGCAGGTGGAGCACAAAATATGATTTCATCTGGAGCAGTAGATCCTGCTTTAACTGTTGTTAATATAAAATCAAAAGGTGGAGATATTGAATTTAATAAATATGATAAAGATAACAACAATTCAAATCCACAAGGTGAAGCAACTTTAGAAGGTGCTGTATATGGTGTTTATGATGCAAATACTGATGCATTATTATTAAAGGGAACTACAGACAAAAATGGCTATGCTAAAATTAGTCAATTACCATACTTTGGAGAATTCTATTTACAAGAAATAACTCAAAGTAAAGGATATCAATTAGATAATACAAAATATAGATTCACAAGTTCACTAGAAAATATTGATAATAAAATAGTAGTAAGAGAAAAAGTTATTAACACTGATATTGATATTACAAAAGTATATGCTACTGATGAATCTAAAATAATGACTCCAGAGCCAAATGTAGAATTTGGTTTTTATGATTATAAAGGAGAATTATATAAGAAAGCTACAACTGATAAAAACGGTAAGTTATTGGTTAATTTAGTATATGGAAATTATACTGTTAAACAATTAACTACTTCTAAAGATACTTTTAAAGTAAAAGATTTTAAAATAAATGTTTCAGAAATGAATGGAACTAAATATTATGTTTTATCAAATGCAGAAATTACATCTAAATTAAAAGTATATAAAATAGATGCTGATACAAAAGAAGTGATTCCAAGAGCTGGTATTAAATTTAAAATAATAGATAAAGCTACTGGTAAATCAGTAAAACAAACAATTACTTATCCAGAAGCTAAAACTTTAGAAATTTTTGAAACAGATAAGAATGGCGTATTAATTACTCCATATCCATTAAATAGTGGAACTTATTATTTAGAAGAAGTTGATCAAGTAATTGATGGATACTTATGGAATAAACAATCAGTAGAATTTACAATTGGTGAAAATTCTGAATTTATAGAAGATAGCGAATATGGTGTATTATTTGAAGTTAAATTTGAAAACAAAAGAGTTGAAGGAGAAGTTAATATCCAAAAGAAAGGTGAAGAAGTTAAATTCACTGATGATGGATATGAATACTCTAAAATAAATCTTTCAAATGTTAAATTAGGATTATATGCTAAAGAGGATATAACATTAAATGGTAAAGTTATATATAAAGCTGGAACTAAAATTAAAGAAGTTACAACTGATGAAAATGGAAAAGCAAAAATTTCAAAATTATATTTAGGTAAATATTATTTACAAGAAATTGAAACTGAAGAAAATCATGTTTTAGACAATAAAAAATATGAATTTGAATTAAAGTATAAAGATCAATATACTGAAGCTATTAAGTATAATATTACAATTGATAATTATTTAAAGAAAGGTAATTTAGAATTTACTAAAACAGACTTAACTACTGGAAAAGTAATTCCAAATACTAAAGTTAAAATATATACAGAAGATGATAAATTAATTTATTCTGGTGAAACAAATGAAGAAGGTAAAATAACAATAACAGATTTATTTACTGGAAAATTCTATATAGTAGAAACAGAAGCATCTACTGGATATAAATTAAGTGATGAAAAGGTATATTTTGAAATTAAAGATAATGGTGAAGTTATTAAAGCAAATATGACAAACGAAAAAATTACTGGTTCATTAGAATTTACTAAAGTTGATTTTTCAACTGATGAACCATTACCAAATACTTTAATAGAAATATACAATGAAAATGATGAATTAGTATTCTCTGGAAGAACAGATGAAAATGGAAAAATAATCATTGAAAAATTAGAATATGGTAAATATTATATTTTGGAAAAAGAGGCTCCAGAAGGATATTTATTAAATGAAGAAAAAATGTATTTTGAAATATTAGAAGATGGAATAATTGTAAAATCAACAATGAAAGATGAAGCAATTCCTGTAGAAGTTGATGTTCCAAATACAAATAAAAATGAATTACCAATTATACCAATTTCAATAGCTTGTTCTTTACTAGGTTTAGGATTAATAATATATGGAAAAAAGAAAAATTAAAGACTTATGTATGATCATAGGTCTTTTCCTTTTTTCAATCTTTGCTTTTATTGCTGTTTATCATATAGGTATTCAAACACAAGAGAATCAGAAAGAGGAAAATAAGATTGAAGAATTTTTTGAAAAAGAAGAGGAGTATGTTCCTGAAATTACCGTTAAAGAGCAAGAACAAGAAACAAAAGAAGAAAAAGAAATAATTTATACTATGGTTTTAGAAATACCACGTATAGGCCTTAAAAAAGGATTTTACGGTATAGGACATATGAGCAATACGGTTTCTAAAAACATTATGATGTTAGATAAATCAGATTATCCAGATAAAGAAAAAGGGAACGTTATGTTAGCAGCTCATAATGGAAGTAGTAGTATTTCTTATTTCAATAAATTAGATAGAATGAATATAGGAGATAGTATATATCTTTACTATAACGGTATTAAATATGAATATAAATTAAACAATATGTATGATATAGAAAAGACTGGTAAAGCAAGTATAAGAAGAAATTTATCTAAAGATACAATTACATTAATTACTTGCAAAAAGAATACGAAAGATAAACAAGTTGTATATATTGGATATTTAAATAGTAAAACTAATTATTAAGGGGATAACATGAGAAAACCTATAACCTGTGTTAATATTCCAGCTATGGTCTTTAGAGATCAAAGACTTAGAAAAGGAGATAAAACACTGTTTGGTACTATATACGGTTTATCTCATAATGATAGAAATTGCTGTTATGCGAGTAATAAGTATTTAGCAGAAATAAATAATGAATCAGAAAGTTGTGTTAGTCATGCTTTAGCTAGATTAAGAGATTGTGGATATATTTACTATACTTTTGATTCAACAAAAGCAAATAGTGATCGTAGATATATATTTGTTAATATGGAATTATTATATGAATATGAAGAAGATTATCATAACAATGATACAAAAGAATCGGATAATGATAATGGTTTAGTATTATAAATAACCGGTATATCACAAATGTGCAATACGGTGTATGACAAATATACTAGACTGTATATCACAAATGAGCTAGACCGTATATCACAAACGTGCAAACATATATTAATAGAATATATAAATAGAAGATATAAAAAGAATATAAATGCATTTTATTTATTAGAAACAATTTTATTTATATTTATAACAGTTTATTTATATTTAATAATTTTATTTATAGGAGGATGAATGAACAAAGATATTATTAATTCATTTTCGTTAGTAGGTAATATTGCTAAAGTAAATGAAATCAAAGAAATGAGTAATGGTAATAAATTTAGATATTTTACTATTGCACAAAATAATAAATATAAAACTAAATCCGGAGAGCAAAAAGATGAAGCTCTCTTTTTTGATATAAAAATTTATGAAAATAAATTTAAAGAATTTGAATCTATTTTGAATGTAGGACAATATGTTCATATTTTGGGAAAAATAAATATTTTTAAAGATGAAGAAAATAAAATTAATTATTCTTTAATAGGAACAAACGGAAGAAGTTTAAATAGAGAAAAATATATATCTGATGAAATATTTGATTATGATTGGCTAAATGAAGGTGATGATAGAGAGATGGATAATGTCATATAGATCTGATGTAAGAATAGTAACTTCTAAAAAAGGTTATAAAGAATTAGAAAAATATGTAAAAGATAATTTACCTAAAGATAGTCGAGATTATAATTTATTAAATTCAAAAGATGTTGATATGTGGAATGAAGATTAAATGTATTTTGGTTGGAATGCAATTAAGTGGTATGAATATTCTGATTTTAAAGAAGTGGATACCATAATGAATGGTTTAAATCATTTAAGAGATTGTGAATATTCATATTGTTATGCACGAATAGGTGAAAACACTGATGATTATGATGAAAAATATTTTACTGGTGACTTAGATGGAATATTACATTTCCCTCAAGTAGAAAGATATTTTGATGATGATCGATTCGATGCGATTTATGAGAATGAAGGAAAAGATGTAGAAATGTAATACATCTTTTTTATATGACATGAAAGGGGGTGATGCTTATTTGCAAAGAAATATAAGGGTGTTGGTTGTCGAACCTAATAAGCTTCCTTATGAAAAGGTAATTCCTAACAGACTACAAGATAAACAAAATTTAGTAGGCGGTTTAATTGAGTATACGCGAGTTGATGGTGATGAAGATAGTTTATTAATTTGTAATGAAGAAGGAAAAATCCTTGGATTAGAATGGAATCGTGAAATAGGTAACGATGATGTGATTGCTGGTACTTTCTTTATTGTTGGAGATAATCCTGATATTGGTGAAGACAGATCTTTAACTGATGAGCAAATAGAAAAGTACAAAAATAGATTTAATGAAAAATCTATAGAAAAGACAGAGATGATACTGCTTAAACATGTTTTAAAAAATAAAAATGATTATGAATTATAAGAAAAGGGGTTGTTTATATATATGCTTAATCAAACAGTTTTAGTAGGGAGACTAGTTAAAGATCCTGAGGTAAAAACATTAGAAGACGGAAAAGAAGTTTCAAATATAACTTTAGCCGTTCAAAGATCTTACAAAAATGAAAACGGAGAATACGATTGTGATTTTATTGATTGTACTCTTTGGAAAGGTATTGCAACAAATACTGCAGAGTATTGTAAGAAAGGAGACATTATCGGTGTAAAAGGTAGAGTACAAACTGATACTTATGAAGTCGATGGTGAATCTCGTAAACGTATGTCTGTTGTAGCTGAAAAGGTAACTTTCTTATCTAGCAAAGCTAAAGATACAGAAGATGAAAAAACAGAAGACAAAGACATCGATATGTAAAAAATAAAAAGGTAGGTAAAAGCAAAGATGAGCTCTCTTTGCTTTTTCTCTCTTTTAATTATTAGGAGGATTATTATGAATTTATTTTATAACTTAATCAGAGATGATGCAGGAGAAAGAATTAAGTTTGAGAGAAAAGCTTGGGGAATGTCCAGAAAGAAGTTAGCTCGTCTTGCTTATACTGATCCTGAAACAATTGAATATATTGAAAAAGGTTATGTTTGCATGATGAATTTTAATATGCTTTTAAACATATCAAAAGCATTACAAGTTAGTTTCAGTATATTTTTAAATAAAAATTTAACAAATGAAGAACTTATAGAATTATTCACAACATGTGAGTAATAAATGGAGGGATTAAATAATGAATGCAATTCAATTTTTAAAAATATCTCATCTAGAAGGTGGAGGATATGATGTTAATTCAGTATTGAATGCAATTAAAACAATAACTAACTGGGCTTTATCAATAGGTATAGCAGCAGCTGGTGTTTCATTAGTGGTTGGATTTATTATGTATGCTGTTTCTGATGTAGATAGAAAAGCGCAAGTTAAACAAAGAATAATTCAAACACTGTTAGGTATAGCTGGAATTATTCTAGCAATATCATTAGTAAACTTAATCATAGATTTATTTTAAAGAGAGGTGAAGTTAAGTGTTAAACAAAGCACTAGATTTACTTAGGACTTTGGGATGGGGAGTAGTTAATTTTATTTATTCTTTAATAGATAGTCTATTTGATATTTTAAAAGAAATAAATGCATTAGATATAGTAAATTCTGTATCTGATGAATCAATGTTTAGAACACTTTATACTGGTATTATGGCAATAGCTATAACGGTATTAGGATTGTTTGCAGTATGGAATTTTGTTAAGAAAATAATAGATACGGAAGATGAACATTCTGCACAGGATATAGTAAAAGAAATAATTAAATGTGGAATACTGGTATTAATGTCCACCTTTATGTTTGCTCAAAGTGCAAATTTATCAATTAGGATGAGTGGATATACAGCAACAGCATTTACTTCTAACGATATGTCATTGGGAGATAATATGTTAGTTCAATATATTTCATTTACGCCTCAATACAAAGTATCTGATGAGTTTGTAAATGAGGATTACACTAAGGCAGTAGCAAATGATAATTTTACAAATAAGAAAATGTATAATGATAAATTTACTACAAATCATAGATGGATATTACCAGATCAAGAAGATTATAAATATTCTATAAATTGGATTATGGCAATAATAGTTGGAGGATTTTTCCTCTATGCATTATTCTTTAGTGGTATGATGCTCGCAAGAAGACAAATAGAGTTTTTATTTATGTTTGTAGTATCACCAATTATATTTGCCTCAAGTGTTGGTAATAAGCAAAGAAGAGGAGCTGTAATAGAAACTCTTGTTTCTTTAATTTTACAAGCTGCAGTAATAATGTTGATAATTGGTTTAACTGCAATACTTATGAAATCAATACAAGGAACAGTATTTTTTAAAGGTGCTCCTGTTAAAGATATGGTAATCAAATCAATTTTATATATTGGTTGTGCATCATTCTTATTAACTGGTTCTCAAACAATAAATAAATTTATTAGTGGTAGCTTTTCAGCAGCTAGTGGTCGTGAACAAATTATGTCTTTAATGCATTTTGGTCAAGGAATGAAAACAGCTGGTGGAGTAGCTGCAGTAGGAGCAATAGGAGTAGGAAAAATTGGAGCTGGTACTGTTTCATCAGCAGCTGGTCATTTAGGTGGAAACAAATTTGTTGAAGGTGTAGGTAAAACTATTCAAAACTTTGGTAAAAATGTTGCTAGTTCAAGTCCAGCAGGAAGTGGAAGAAATAGAGTTGGTAATACAATTTCCAAATTTGGTAATAGAATGCAAACTAAGACACCATCAAGTTTTGGTAAGTCTTTAAGAACATCTGGATATAGAAATGTTGCCGATGCATTAAGTACGATGGATCCAACTAAAAATATTTATAGAAGAAGATATAATGGACAAAGGAGATTATAAATATGTATATAACAGTTAAAAGTTTAAAAAAGACTTTAGGTAAATATATAGAATTAACAGACTTATATATTGGTTTACCAAGTTTAATATTATTTATAGTATTATTTTCTATACCACCAACCAGAATGATGTCATTAATGTTCTTAGCAGTAATGATATTTTTATTAGTACCTATTAATTTATCTAAAAAGAACAGAATGTATAAGGTAATGTTCTTAGTATTTAAATATATTTTTAAAGGAAAAGAATATATTTATAAAAAAAATTAAAAAATACTAAATTTTGTTTTTTGATTGTTGAAAATCGTTAAAAATTTAAAATTTGATATGTTTTAACATAAAAAGTAATCAGAAATCTAATTTTTGACTAAGTTTTTATAACGAAAATTAAAAATTGGTCATTTGATTATATTTTTAATATACATTATATTACTCACTCGAAAGGAGGAAATATAATGGCTTATCAAGTTCAATGTCATAATGATGTTACTATGATTGGTAGATTATGTAGACCGGCATATAAAACACAAATCAACAATCAAAAAGCATTAAAGTTATGTTTAGCTGTTCCTAATGATGAAAACTATGAATTAAATCCAAATTATATTAATGCATATTTATATACAAATGATTTAAATATGTTTAGAGGTAAGGTTGGTATACCATTAGCATTTAATGGTCATATAGAAAGTAAACATGGCTTTAGAATCATAATTGATGTATTAAGTATTATTAAAGAGGCTAAATAAGCTTCTTTTTTACTGTAATAAAACTGTAATAAATATATAAAGAAGGTGTAATAAATTTGAGTAAATTAACAAAAGAAGAAAAGATATTAAAGTCTTTAGAAAAAGCACATGAAAAAAATAAAACGAAATATATTAATAAATCTCAGATGAGGAAAAAGATTAAAAATTCTCAGATACTTTCAAATATAAAAGAAGTTGGAGAAGATGGATTAATATATTTAAAATCTGGAGAAGTTGCTTCTTTAATGGAAATTAGTGCAGTTGATTTGTCACTCACTAGTAAACAAGAAAAGAGTAATTTCTTTTTTACTTTAAAATCTCTTTATCAGATTAAAGGATTAAATCTTAAATGTTATAAACTGGATGATAAAATAAATCTTAATAATAATAAGATTCATTTAGAAGAATTAATTAATAAGTATGATAAAGATGAATATAGAAAAGAATTATTAAATACAAATAAAGATTTAATAAATTATTTAGAAGAAAATGATTTTACTGTATCAAGTATTTATTATTGGGTAGTAATTGCTAAAACAGTAGAAGAATTAGAAAAGATAATTGATGAGGTTGAAGAAATTTTAAATGATATTCAACCAAGAATTAATGTAGAGATAATTCAAAATAAATTACAAGTATTTAAATTTATTAGTAATTTATATTTAAATAAAAACTCATTAGATCAATTAGTATGGAGTAGTTTAGCAGAATTATCTTTACCAATGAACGTAACAGAACATCCTAGTTTAATTAAATTTGATGAAACTGAATTTCAGTTGTGTACTATAAAAAGTATTCCACCATTTATTGATGAATTATTTTTTGAAAAAGTATTTAATGTACCAAATGTAAGAGCTTGTATTTCAATTAAAGATACAATATCACAAGAAGAATTAATTAGATGGGTTAATAATCAATATCAATTTTTATTAACTGATAGAAATACTACAAAGAAGCTAAGTGATGCTACAGAACTTGATAGACAGGAAGAAAACTTCCAAGTCCTTATGCAAGAAATAAAAAATGGAGATGAAAAAATAAAAGAAGTTTCATTAATACTTGTTGTAACTGGTGATAAAAAAGAAAGAGAAGAAACAATAAGAGAATTAAAGAAACTTGTAGATCCATATCAAATTAAATTAGATGTTCCTAGATTAAGACAATTAGAAACATGGCAATCATATGATATAAATACGAAGACATTAGAAGATTATTCTGTATATCTTCCAACAATGACTATGGCTGCAGGCTTTCCGTTTACTGAAACATATTTTAATGATTCACAGGGGTATATGTTAGGAGTTGATACTCATACATCATTACCAATATTTTATGATCCATTTACTTTAAATAATTCTAGAACTAGTCATAATTTAGCAATTATTTCATCAACTGGTGGAGGTAAATCTTTTACCATGAAAAAGATGATTGTTAATGAATTTTCTAGAGGAACTAAAGTGTTTATATTTGATGCTGAAAATGAATATAAAAAGTTGGTTCATAAAAATGGTGGAGAATATATTGATATGTATTCAAAAAAAGGTGGAATAATAAATCCACTTCAAATAAGATTTATAGCTGGTGATGAAGATGATCAAGATACTAAAGAAACAGATTGCCCTTTAGCAAAACATTTAGGATTCTTAGAAGCATTCTTTAAATCAGCATTTGAAGATATAACTGAAAAAGAATTAGTAATGTTACTTGCTGTAGTTGAAAAGTTATATAACAAGAAAGGTATTTATAAAAATACTTCAATTAATACACTACAAAGTTTAAAACCGGAAGATTATCCGATATTCACTGATCTATATAACTTCTTACCAGAATATTCTAAAGGGTTAACTAGTAATGAAAAGAAAAAGTTAATAGAACAATTAGATATATTATTATCTAGATTTTTAACTGGTACTGATAGTTATTTATTTGATGGTTATACAAATATTAATCTTGATAACGATTTAATTGCTTTTAACTTACAAGAATTATTATATTCAGAAAATCAAAGATTAATTAATACTCAAACATTAAACTTATTAACTTACTTAAATAATAGTATTGTTGCTAATAAGATTAATAACGATAAAGTTAAGTTAGAAGATAGAAAACATGTAATAATAGTTGCAGATGAATTTCATTTATTTATTGATGAAAATAATTTTGAAGTATTAAGAAACTTTGGTCAATTAGCAAGAAGAATTAGAAAGTATTCAGGATCGCTTATAGTTGCTACTCAATCTATAAAAGACTTTGTAGGAAGCAATCAAATACTAAGACATTCAACAGCTATATTTAATAACTGTCAATATCAAATGATAGGAATGTTAAAAGAAGATGATCTAAAAGCATATTTAGATTTATTTAAACAGAATCCTTTAACTGACACTCAAAAATCGTTTCTATTAACATCAAAAAGAGGAGAGTTTTTATTAAATATAGATTCAAAAACAAGATTAAGAGTAAAGGTAGAGGCAACAGAAATTGAAAGAGAAATGATGGGGGAAAATTGATGAACGAATATATTAAAAATAAAATGAATGAATTGTCGAATTTTGTCAAAGATAGTACAGAACATCAAAATAAAGAATTACAATATGTTTTATATTCAGATGATAATAAATATAGAATCTTATTTAGTGATAATAATGAAGAAGCTATTGAGTTTTCTCATTTAAATAATGATTATGATTATGTGCCAGAATGGGATTATAATTTTGATTATTATATTTATGATTATTTAGATAATGATTATAAAATAGGATTTATGAAAGATGATGTACATTACAGTTTATGGAATTCAATTAGTGAATTATGGCCTAATGATATTGATTGCGTAGATGGGGTTAAATATTATATAAAATACTGTAATGAAAATGGAATAAATAAAGAGTATTTAGATAAAGCTACAGGATTTGATACACCAGATATTATGCCAATGTTTAAAGATAAAGAAATCAAAATTTAAGCACTTAGATGGCTGAAAATGTCGAATTATAGTGTATAATAATTATAGGTGATAAAATGCAAGATATAATAAATGATTATTGTAAGAATATTATTCAACCAATTGAAGATGAACGTAATAAACTTATGAAAAAGATTTATAGCAAAAATATATTTAGTATTTTATATAAAAAACAATATAAAGAGTTATTAAAAAAATATGATGACTTATGGTATAAATCATTATTAACTTTAGAAAAGATGTTAGAAAACTAATATCTTTTTTTGTGAGGTGATTTTTATAGGTGATGATTTAAAGAAAAAAATAATAAAAAAAATAATACTTATTTTAGGACCAACAGGAATATTAATCATTGTTGGTCTTTTTGTATTAGTAGCATGTTTATTTACATTTAATTTTTTTGGAACAACAGTAACAGATGGATATATAGAAGGTAATGCAGAATATGCTGAAAGATATATTTCTGTTGTTAGAAAGAATGTTAAAGAAGGTAAAGGTTATGTTTCGTTATCAAGAATATTATATTTTTATTTAGCTAATGATAAGTTAACTTTTGATGAAATTTATACAGATAATTTAGATCCAGAACTAAAACAAGAACGAACAATTACTGATGTTTGTTCCAGAGAAAAATATAAAAAATTATATGTTTGCTCAGCAAAAGAAATTGCTAATTCTGGTCAAATAGATACTATTCAAAATAAGCCATTAGTATTACCAATAGATAGTAGTAAATTTACAATAACAAGTTATTTTAAAGAAGAACGTGTTATTTATGGAAAAGCAAATGTTCATAGTGCATGGGATTTTGCAGCTGGAGCGCAAACTGAAGTTAAGTCAGCTTGTGCTGGTAAAGTTGTAACTGTATCTTTTCCATATTCTAGTAATACACCGAATCCAAATGATGGTGCAGGAGGTAATCATATAAAAGTTCAATGTGAAGGCGAAGATGATTTATCAATTTTATATGCTCATTTATTTCCTAATAGTTCTAAAGTTAAAGTAGGAGATATAGTAACACAAGGACAGATTTTAGCCGGAGTTGGAACAACAGGAAATTCAACTGGGAACCATTTACATTTTCAAGTTAGTAGAGATGGAAATGTTGTTGATGCAATGAGCTTAGTTGATTTTAGTGGAGGTAAATCATATAGTTCACCAACAATAAATAATAATATTCCTAATGTAGGAGGATATACTAATAGAGCTGACTGTTATGCTCATTGGAATGATACTATAAGAAGACCGGTTAATGGCGTAATTGTTGATGAATGTGCTAGTTTACCATATTAAAAGAGTGGGATATTTTTAAAAGTTAAAATCCCACTTTTTTCTTTGATTTTTAAAAATGGGATATCAAAAACCATTATAAAATAAGGGATTGCTAGTAAAAATCGAAGATTTTGGGATAATTTTGCAAGTGCAAAATAAGATTTGTGCATCCACTTTTGGCTTAAAATAAGGCTAAAAGTGGTATCAATGCACAAACGTCTTATCCTGATAAAAAAATAACATATAAAAATATGTCATTTTGGGATATTAGAAATAGGAGGAATTATGTTTAAAAGATTTAATTTAAGTATGCCATATTATAATTATCAATTATTAAAAGCAATGAAAGATTATTTAGGATATGAGTCTATGACAGCATTAATAAACGAGTTAATTGAAATAGGATATTTAGAAAAACAAAAGACTTTAAGAGGAAAATAAAATGTCTGTTTATAAAGAATTACATACTAGATTAGAGTATGAAATGTATAAGGAAATAGAATCAAGAGCAAAGAAGAAAAATGTTACAGTTAATAAAGAAATAAATGATTTAATTTCTTATAGTTTGGATATAGAAAATATACTAAGTAAATTTGATTTGATTTTTAAATTGATTAATAAGGAATATAGTAATAGTAGATATATTAAAAAATTATTAGAACAATTATATGCGGATATAATTACTGATCCAAGTGATGTTAAAAATAGTGAAGCTTTACAAAAATTTAAAGATAACTTAAAAGGTGATAAGTTAATTGAGTAGTCCAAAGATTGTAGTAAGAACTGGATATAAGTTATCACTTAACAATCATGATAGATCAGAGTTATATAATTCGAGAGATAAAAAATATGTTGATGGAATTTTAGATTATTATAAAGAGGATAAAAAGAGAGTTATAAACATGATCGATTATTTTACTGGAAAGATTAACAAACATGAAGATATTAATTTGGTTTTAGAAGATGGTAGTCATGCTTCTGAAAAAGATATTGTTAATCGAAAAAAGTATATTAATAAACAATTTAATAATTCTAATGTTTGGCAAATGGTTTTATCTATAGATAAGAAATTTATTGATAAAAATATTTCATGGGATGATTTAGAAAAAAAGTTAGCAACTGAAATATTACCAACTTTTTTTAAAAGTATGGGATTTGTAGATGCTAAGAAAATGTGTTATGAATTTTCACTTCACACTAATACCAAGCATCCACATTTTCATATTTCGTTTATGGAAAAAGAACCGAATACTTATGAACGTAATAATAAAATAGCGTATAGAAGATTTGGTAAGATTCCTAAAAAGTCTATAAATGTTTTAAAGAGAGAAGTTATTAAAGTTGCAGAAAGAGAAAATATGTTTAGACCTTTAGCAACAAATATAAATAAAGATATTGAAGATATTAGAAACTTATTTGATCCAGGTACTAAAAATTTTGTTTTATATGATAGAGATAATATATTTTTAGAAGAAAAAATATTGAAGTTGGGTAAATTATTGAATGAGAGAAATGTTTCATATAATAGCAAAATTAAATTTAATTCTATCAAAGATCAAGAAATTAAAGATTTAACAAAAGAAGTTCGTGATGACTTATTTAGATTAAATAAAAAATTAAAAATATCAAAATCAAATTTTAATAATTCTATAAAGAACATGAACAGTTATTTTGAAGGATTAAATAAAAGGAATCATATTTCAGTAGAAGATGTTGATTTAACTTATACCAAAGGAAAAGAAAAATATTTAGATAATTTAATATTGAATTCTATTGTTAATCATGCAAGATATAAATATTCTAATTTTGAGAATAAAGTTATTGATAAAGATGATATTATTCAATCTATTATTTTAACTGAATATGAGAAAGATGAAGAATATGATAAAAAGGATATAGTTAAAAATAGTTTATCTAATGTTGGAATGAGTAAATATAAATTTCAACAACAAATATATAATGCAATAAGAAATATAGACAGAGAATTAAATCAAGCTTCTGAAGAATATGAAAGAATTATGAAACAAACTAAAAAAGAAAAAGTAAGGTGGTATTAATGAGTTTAACTTATATCATAATACTTGTTTTAATTGGAATATTCATTATTGTTTTTATGTATATCGAACCATTACTAGCAAAACATAAAATAAAGAATAGTAATGAATATGGAAGTGCAAGATTTGCACGATTGGATGAGATAAAAAGGAATTTTAAAAAAGAAGAATTAAAAAGAATAAAAGAGGTAGGCTTTCCTATATATTTTGAAAAGAAATTGGATTATGTTTATATGGATAAAGAAACACCACATTGGGTTTATTTGGGAGCAACAGGTAGTGGTAAATCTGTAACACAAGTAATTCCATTTTGTAGTTTTCTTTCTGTAGCTAATGAAAAGAGAAGTGCATTTATAACAGATCCAAAAGGTGAAATATTTCAAAAAACAAGTAAGATGTTTAAAGATAGAGGATATGAAGTATTAACGATAGATTTTAGAAATCCAGAACAATCTAATAAATTTAATATATTGGAACCGATTATAAAAGAGTGGCAAGAATATATAGATTGTATAGAAATGATGGAAGTATCTCCAACAGATGAAATAAAAATGAAATGTAACAATGAAGCTATGAGTCACTTTGCTGAAACAAATAGATTAATTACGTCTTTATCAGATATGATAACAGCGGATAAAGTTGAGGCTAAAGATCCATTTTGGAATAACAGTGCAAGACAATTATTAGAAGGTTTAATAGGATTCTTTTTGGAGGAATATAAACTTGGTAATATTAAGAGAGAACAAATAACAATGACTAGTATTAGAAAGTTTCAAAATAGTATGTTAGAAGATAAGAATGCAAAAACATTTAAACAATATTTAGAAACTAGAGAATATGGAAGTAAATCAAAAGACAGTTTAACATCAGTTATAACTGCAAGTGAAAATACTTATAAATCAATAACATCTGTATTTGGTAATAAAATGAATATTTTTGATGATATTAATGTAGCTAATGTTACATCAAGTTATGATTCTAGATTTGATAATTTGGGAACAAAGCCAACAGTTTTATATGTTATTGTTCCAGATGAAGATAAAACTTATTTTACTTTAGTTTCCATAATTGTAGGTTTACTTTATAAAGAATTAGTTAAAGTAGCAAATAAGCAGAAAGAAAAATGTTTGCCAGTAAAAGTCGATTGGATATTGGATGAATTTGCTAACTGTCCACCATTAACTGATATTGAAGCAATGGTATCAGTTGCAAGATCAAGAGGAATGAGATTTCATTTTTTTATTCAATCTTTTGCACAACTTGATAATGTATATGGAAAAGATGTAGCACAGATTATTTTAGATAACTGTGGATTAGTATATTTAAAGACTAATACACAAGATACAGCAGAGGCTATTTCTAAGCGATTAGGGAAGAAAACAATTGAATCTAATTCAATTAGTCAATCTATGAGTTTAAGTCGCTACGATGGCAATAAATCAACTTCTCTGATGGCAAGAGAATTGTTAACTGCAGATGAAATAAAACAATTACATTATAAAATGATTATATTTCCAACAGTAGGATATCCTATTTTTAGAGATACAATTATTTATAAAGATTTTAAAATATATAAATCAGGAACTATTAATAGAAATATAAATAATTTAGAAAATTTAAATTATACATATTTTACTGTTGAAGATATTCATTATGATTCAAATCAGTCTCAAGAATCAAATAAAATGTTAGATGATGAATATAAGAAACAAAAGAAATTATTTAATGATATACTAACTTCGATTCAGAGAATATATGTTGATGTTAATTTTAAAACTAAATTTAAAATTGTAAATAGTAGGGTAGTATTAAAAATAGAATGTGATAAAATTTTGAATCAACAACAAATATTAAAATTAACTGCTGATTGGAAAGAAAAGTATCATTTATATTTTAAATCTAAAGAGAATAAACAATTTATTGATGTTCATTTTCAGTCATATGAAAAAACAGTTTCAAAAGAAGGTTAGGTGTAAAAACACTTAACCTTCTTTTTTTTGCCCTAAAGTATAAGGAAATATTGAATGTTGTGGTATAATTAAAATGAGGATGTGGAAAGTATGGAAGAAAATAATTTAATTACAGAAAATGAATTAATTGAAGAAATCAAAAACAATACAATTTTAAGTGATGACATTGAGGCATTAGATGATTCAGATGAAGTAGGAGAACAATTTGATCGTAAGTTAGTTATTGATAAAGTTGATCCAACTATCGAATCATTATATATGAAATTTACAAGACAAAAATTAATTTTGCAACCTGATTATCAAAGAAAATATGTTATGAAGTCTCAAGTTGCAAGTAGACTAATTGAATCTATTTTATTAGATATACCATTACCAATTGTTTATTTTGCAGAAGAAGAAGATGGCAGCTGGAGTGTTATTGATGGACAACAAAGATTAACATCAATTATTTCATTCGTTCAAGGAAAAAATCTTTATGATGATAAACCATTTAAATTAACTAGCTTAAATGTTATGACAGAATTAAATAGAAAATCATTTAGTGACTTGTCAAATGAACAACAAGAAAAAATATTAAATACAGCCATTAGATCATTTGTAATAAAGAAAGAATCAAATGATGATATAAAATTTGAAATATTTGAAAGATTAAATACTGGATCTACTCCACTAAATGAAGACGAAATACGTAACACCGTGTATCGTGGTAAATATATGAATCTTTTAAAGGAATTAGAGAGTAATGAATTATTTGATAAAATTGTTAATAAACCAAACTTTAAGAACAGAATGTTATATAAAGGAATGATTTTAAGATTCTTTGCTTTCTATGAAAAAACATATTTAAACTATAAGCCTAGTATGAAGCAATTCTGTAATAAACATATTAAAAGATTCAGAAATATGGATGATGAACAAATTGCAGAATATAGACAAATCTTTAAAGATACAATTTCATCTATTTATTCTGTATTTGGAGAAAATGCTTTTAGAAGAATGATGAAAGAAGAAGGAACTAATAATTATATTTGGGCTAAAACTAGAATTAATATGGCTTTATATGATATTCAAATGTATAGTTTTTCTAGATATGATAAAGAACAATTAATTAGACATGCAGATGAAATTAGAGATAGAATGTATGATCTAATGATTAATAATCCTGATTTTATAAATGCAATTGAATTTAAAACAAGTAATACAGATATGGTAAATAGAAGATTTAGAATGTGGCTTGATATAATGGAAGACATAATGAAACAAGATATTGAAACAGATAATCCAAGATGTTTTCCAGATTCAATAAAATCACAATTATATAATGAAGATCCAACATGTAAATTATGTGGACAAAGAATATTAAATTATGATGATGCTCATGTTGATCATATTCTTCCATATTCAAAAGGTGGTTTAACTGTTTTAGAAAATGCTCAAATAGCTCATAGATATTGTAATCAACATAAAAGTAATAATGAATAAATATAATATGAGAAAAAGAAGGTGATACAATGGAAATTAATACTAAAGAATTATTTGAAGAAATTAAAAATAAAACATTAAGTGATGTTATGGGTAGAGATCCATTTGAATTTACAGAGGAAGAACAAAAATTAGTTCAAAATTCAGAATGTTGCTGTGATGAAGATTGTAATTGTGATGATTGTGAATGTGAACATTATTATAGTCCTAGATTATTACAACATAATGAATTGTGCGAAATAATTGATGATTATATAAATGATTTTGAATATCAAATAAAAAGTAGAGGGAAAGATTATTACGAAAAAGGTAATATAGTTTCTGTTGTAAGAGATGGCAATAGATTTGTTTCAAAAATTGATGGAAGAGAAAGATACGTAGTTGAAATAGATTTTGATTCAGAAGATGAATTTATGGATTACAGTTGTACTTGTCCTTGTGATTTTCCATGTAAACATGAATATGCTGTCTTATTAGCAATTAAAAATAAAGAATACAATGAAATAGAATTAAAGCCACGTATTATTAAAAATGAATTAACAATTCAAAAATTAATTGAATTAATACCAGCTGAAGATTTAAAAAAATATATGTTATCTGAGGAAGGTAAAGATTATGTTTGTTTTGAGGTAGAACATTTTGAAAATCATTTTTCAAAATACTTACCTAGACAAACTTATGAATATTATTATAATAATTTGTATAATTCATTATTGTTAGATGGTTATAGTAAAATAGAATATATTAATATTGCTAGAGGATTAATTAATGGTGGAGAATATCAAGAAGCTTTTTACGCAATTAAAGCTTTAATAGAAGCTGCTAATGATGTTAAGGTATTAAATAAGTGGAATGAATTAATTGATCAAATGCCTGCCATTGGTATGATACTTAGAATAATATATAGAAAATCTGATAATAATGTTAAGTCTAATATTGATGAATGGATTGGAATATTAGAAAATAATAATTATTATGATAGTTTATATTTAGAAGATATTGTTTTAACAATTAAATAAAATTGTTTGTTAGAAAATTAAAGAGATGAAAATCTCTTTTTTTGTTATATAATATTATTGTGATTAAGGTGACTTTATGAATGAAAAATTTGATATTGAAATACAATCTGAATTAAAAGATGTGGCAATTATAGATTATGGTATTATAGAGGGAAATTCTACAATTGTTTTCATAAAAGCAGGACAAGATGGTTCTTTATATGGATATAAAAATAAGTATATAAGAATGGCAAAAAGAATTAATAAAAAATATGGATGTTCTGTAATATGTTCATCAAATCCTTTTGATGGAACTAATCCATTGGATAATGCATTTGATATTATCAATGACTATGCTAAGAGATTTGATGATTATAAAGTTTATTATTTAGGATTTTCGAATGGTGCATTGATTGGAGCTTGGTTCGGGACACAATATAATAAAATTGAGAGAATGTGTTTAGTAAATGGCCCTTTAATGTATAATTGGCATAAAACAAAAGAATCAGTTTTAAACTGTAATTGTGAAAGAATTAACTTTGTTTATGGTGAAATGGATCAATCAGCTAGATATTTACCTTTATTAAATGACATAACTAATGAAAAAATCAAATTATTTACAGTGTATGAGGATCATCATTTTAGTTTTAATGATGAAGATTTTCAAACTTTACCAGATAATTATTTATTTTATGACTTTAATAAATAATATCAAAGTGCAATTTTTGCACTTTGAAATATTAACTTTTGCACTTTGAAATTATACATATTATTTATTTCGGTTTTTAAGGAATATGTCGCAATAACTAGAGGTATAGGAATATAACTTTTTTTCGTGGTATAATTATAACTGTAAGAGAAAGACAAATAGTAATTTGAAAGTGAGAAGTATTATGAAATATATAGCATTATTAAGAG
>JAEDKN010000050.1 GCA_016295795.1 Bacilli bacterium | reverse complement strand
ATGGAGCGGACGATGGGAATCGGACCCACGTAGTCAGCTTGGAAGGCTGAGGTTCTACCATTGAACTACGTCCGCAAATCAAGTAGACATCTAAAATTATATCATATATAAATTAGATGTCAATACTAAAAATGTTTTTTTATCCCAAAATTCCATCAAAAATTCCAATAGATAGAATAGACATAATAATTCCTGCCATAATAACTCCAATAGCAGCAGCTAAGAAAGATTTTTTCTTATCCATATCTAACATGGCTGCAATTAAACATCCAGTCCATGCTCCAGTTCCTGGTAGTGGAATTCCAACAAATAAAACTAATCCCCAGAATCCATATTTTTCTATTTGTCCTTTTTTATCATTAACTTTTTTATCAAGCCATTTAACAAACTTTCTAAGCAAATTAATATTACTTTCACGCATCCAATTTATTATTCCTTTAATTAACCAAAGTATGAATGGAACTGGTAAAATATTTCCAATATAGCAAATTATAAATGTAGGAATTGGATCCAATCCTAGAGCACGTCCAGCGATAATTCCTCCACGAAGTTCTATTATAGGTAGCATTGAAAGTAGAAACGCTATTATTTCTCTTCCAAAAGGAATAGATTGTATACCGCTTAATAGATTTAATAAAAAACTAACTAATTTCTCTGTCATAACCAACCTCCATTAAATCTATTCAATTATATTAAATAAAATGCCTATGGTCAATTATTTCATATTAAAAAATAAATATAATATAATTCTATAGGTGATATTGTGGATCAATATGTTCTTAATTTAATACAAAATTATGGATATTTAGGAATGTTTCTAGGAATGGTGTTAGAAGCTGTAATTATAGTTATTCCAAGCGAGCTTATTTTAGCAACTGGCGGGATTTTAGCAAGTCAAGAAATTTTTAGTTTTTGGGGTGCCTTTCTGGTAGGATTGTTTGGAAGTGTTTTTTGTGCAGTAATAATTTATGCAATGGGGTATTATGGTGGAAAAGGTTTTGCTAAAAAATATGGAAAGTATTTTTTTATGAAAGAAGAAGATCTAGATAAGACAGATACATGGTTTGAAAAATATGGACTCATTGCTGCATGCATTGGTAGAAACGTCCCTATAATAAGGACATTAATATCACTTCCTATTGGAATAACTAGACTTTCTTTCAAAAGATTTTTAATATACACTTTAATTGGAAGTGTTCCTTGGACATTTGTATTTGTTTATTTCGGATTTGCTTTAGGAAACAATTGGACTATATTAACAGATTTTACATCTAAGTTAAAGATACCTATAAGAATTCTAATTGTAATTTTGTTAATAAGTTTTCTATATACAAAGATAAAAAAAATAATAAAGAAAAAGAAATCTCAATCTAGGTAGAATTTCTTTTTTATAAAACAATCAATTGTCTTCTTACTAGCTGAAAATAGATTTTCTGGTAAATTATTTAAATCGAACCATTTCCACATTACAATTTCGTCTGGTTCCATAATTTTGAGCTCTCCATTAAAATTGGTAGATTTCATGCCTACTGACATATAATGTGCATATTCATTTAAGTCTGTTTGTACGCATATTATTTCTAAATCTTTAACATTTAGGTTTGTTTCTTCTTTTACTTCTCTCATTCCTGCTTCATAAAAACTTTCTCCGTATTCAATATTTCCTCCAGGTAAACTCCATGTCCCTTCTTCATGCATTTCGCTATCGGCAAGAGTAGGGTCGTCATTTCTTTTTCCCAAAAGAATTTGCCCTAAATCATTTATTAAAATAACTCCACATCCAGTTCTTACAATTTTTTCCTCCATAAAATCCTCCTACTTATAGAGTATAAGCTTAAAATGAATTTTTATCAACACTTATACTATAAGTACTAGGACCTTTAATTACTTTTCCTTTTATATCAAATCTAGAACCATGACAAGGACAATCCCATGTTTTGTCAACTGTGTTAAATATAAGACTACATTTCATGTGTGGACAGATATTTGATACTATGTATTCTTTTCCTGATTCATCCGTATAAACTCCATAAGTTTTTCCATCTATATCTCTTATTTCTACGTTTTTATAAAATTTTGGATTTTTATTTACTTTAGATAAAACATAATGATAGCCGTTAATTAGGTTATAACTTAAATAACTAGTTAATTTATTTACATTGAAAACCCTGTTTGGATCAAAAAGATTTGTATATTTATTTTCTTTTTGAAGTATTAAATCACTAAGAACTTTTCCAGCAATAGTTCCATTTGTCATACCCCATAGATTATATCCTGTACCAATTAGTAAATTTGAATTATCTTTTTCTAAGTATCCTATAATAGGAAGTGAATCATTTGTTAAAATATCATAGTTAAACCAATAATATTTTAATTTATCGCTTAATTGAGTTTTCATTACCCAGAAAAGATTCTCATAATTTTTTTCGTTGTCAATATTGGTTCCTAAACTTCTTTCTTCTCCTGCATGTATTATGT
Organism: Bacilli bacterium; assembly: GCA_016295795.1. Lineage (GTDB taxonomy): Bacteria > Bacillota_I > Bacilli_A > RF39 > UBA660 > CAG-710. The sequence continues at coordinate 2,305 of JAEDKN010000050.1, read as the reverse complement.
AATCTTTATAATCTGAATGATATCTTATAGAATAAGTAGTATCGTCTTCGCTTATAGCATTAAATCTTTTATTTTTATCTATTAAAGCTGCGCATAAATATCCTTTTTCAATTTTTGTTTTGAAAGGGAAAAAGTATGGTTTTAGAAAAAAAGGATAGTGGCAGGCAAGAACAACTTTTTTTGCTTCTATTTTGAACCTGTTAGTATGAGCAATATAATAATTTTCTTTTTTTTCTAAGTGAGTTATTTTTGTTTTCTCATAAACTTTAATTCCGTGTTTTTCTACTATTCTTTTTAATTCTAATAAGTACTTAACAGGATGAAAAACTGCGGTATCATCTACTTTTATAGAATATATACATGGAAATTTAATAGGCAGTTTATTTGAAGTTTTGTATTTTATATTTCCATATTTTAAAATTTCTTCTGTTTTGATTAATTTATTAATTTCTGAATCTTTGTTTGTAAATATAAAAGAATTATTACTTTCAAAGTCACATTTTATATTGTTTTCTATTATTATATCCTTTACGATGTCGATTGCTTCTTTTTGAGAAGTTAAGTATTTTATCGCAGTATCTTTATCATATGTCGATTCTATTTTATTGTAAATTAATCCCTGTAAGTAAGTGAGCTTTCCAGTTGTATTAGAGCTTTGACCGTGTGCAATTTTACCAGCATCCACTAAAGTTACTTTTGATTTGGAGTCTTTTAAAAAATATGAAGTAGTAATTCCTGTTATTCCACCACCTATAATTAAAATATCGGTTTTTATATCTTCTTTAAGTTCTTGAGAGGCTTTTGTTTTAATTCCTTTTAACCAAATGCTTTTATTTATCATATTATCACCATTATATTATGTGGACTTATACTAAGTTTTAAACTTTTTTTTCAAATAATTAATATTTATTATTGTATGGGTTAAATAGGTTAATTATCAAATTCATCTTGATTTTTATACGTTTTGTGCTATAATGTAGAAAGTTTGTTTAAGGAAGTGTACGTTATGAAGAAAAGAAATATTGCAATTATTGCTCATGTAGACCATGGGAAAACTACTTTAGTAGATGAAATATTAAAATCAAGTGGGACTTTTAGAGAAAATGAAGATGTTAGTAATGTTTCTATGGATTCTAATCAACTAGAAAAAGAACGTGGAATTACTATTTTAGCTAAAACTACTGCTATTGATTATAACGGCTATAGAATTAATATTTTAGATACTCCAGGACATGCTGATTTCGGAGGAGAAGTAGAACGTATAATGAATATGGTTGATGGTGTTTTGCTTGTTGTAGATGCATATGAAGGAACAATGCCTCAAACTAGATTCGTTTTAAAGAAAGCGTTGGAAGCTCATGTAAAACCAATTGTAGTAGTAAATAAAGTTGATAAACCTAGTGCTAGATGCTTAGAAGTAGCAGATGAAGTCTTAGATTTATTTATTGAACTTGGTGCTGATGAGGATTGGCTAGATTTTAAGGTCGTTTATGCATCAGCTGTTAATGGTACTTCAAGTTTGGATCCAGATATTTCTACACAGACAAAGGGATTTAAAGAACTTTTAGATTTAATAATCGATGAAATTCCAGCTCCAAGTGGTGATATAAATGCTTCTTTACAATTTCAACCTGCATTACTAGATTATAATGATTATGTTGGAAGAATTGGTGTAGGAAGAGTTCATAATGGTAAAATCAAAGTTGGTCAAATGGTATCTTGTTTAAGATTAGATGGTTCTGTTAAGCAATTTAGAGTTCAGAAGTTATTTGGATATGTCGGTCTTAAAAGAATTGAAATAGATTGTGCAGAAGCGGGTGATATTTGTGCTGTTGCGGGACTTCCTGATATTTCTGTTGGGGAAACAATATGTGATGTTAATGAACATATTCCATTACCAATACTACATGTTGATGAGCCAACATTACAGATGACAATAGGTACTAATTCTTCGCCATTTGTTGGAAAAGATGGAAAACTTTTGACAGCTCGTAAGATAGAAGAAAGACTTAATAAAGAATTACAAAGAGATGTTAGCTTAAGAGTAGAACCTAATGATAGTGAATCTTGGATTGTTTCAGGTCGTGGGGAACTTCATTTATCTATTTTAATTGAAAACATGAGAAGGGAAGGATTCGAACTTGAAGTAAGTAAGCCAGCAGTTATTATAAAGGAAATTAATGGTGTTAAGATGGAACCTTATGAAGAGCTTCAGATAGAGTGTCCGGATGATACTGTTGGTAGTATTATTGAACAGTTAGGTACTCGTGGAGCAATAATGGATAGTATGTCTAATCAAAATGGA